>CAZKHU010000010.1:0-46658 GCA_964552725.1 uncultured Syntrophus sp. | reverse complement strand
GGAATGGCACTCGATCACATCGATATACTCAAAGAGGTAACCTTTCAAACATGAAGCCAAATCTCAAGCTTTGCGATCAATAGTCGGGTTATATAAGCGCTCGCGCGCAGTCCTCATCAAAAGGCAGTAAACTGCGAAATGTTTATTCCGAAGAAATACCGCCCCCATATCACGGCCGCCGTTTTTTTAATAATATCAATGGCAATCATCTCTTATGGCGCATCGAGCCTGACGGGAACCGGGTTCCTGCGCAAAGCCGTCATGGAAGTAGCCGCCCCTTTTGCGGATGTTGTCAACCTTTCCGTCAAGAGCTTGAGCGATTTCTGGAGAAGGTATCTTTTCCTTGTAGGACTGGAAGACGACAACAGAAGGCTGCGGGCTGAAAAAGCCGCCCTTGCCGGACAACTCAACAATTACCGCGAGGGATATTATGAAGGACTCAGACTTCGCAAGCTTCTCGACCTCCAGCGCGGCATTCCTTACAAAACCATAGCGGCAAGGGTTGTGAATAACAATCAGAATTCGTTATTCAAAACGATCATGATTGACAAGGGAACCGTCGACGGTTTAAGCGCCGGATATCCCGTCCTGTCCGCACAGGGGGTAGCGGGACGGATCATGGAAGCATCCTGGCATTACTCGCGCGTATTGCTTATTATCGACCGGACCAGCAATATTGATGCGATAATTGAACGAAGCCGCACCCAGGGCATTCTTCAGGGCACAGGAACGTTCAAATACAAGTTGAAGTATATTCCGCACACAACGGAGGTGCTTCCCGGAGATTTATTGCTCTCTTCCGGAATGGCAGGGGTATTCCCCAAAGGGTTGATTATTGGGGTTGTAGCCAAGGTAGAACCGCAAAAAGATGAACTATTTCAAAAAATTGAAGTGTCTCCCTCTGTAGATTTCGCGAGAATGGAAGAAGTGCTGGTTTTGATTCCCGGAAAGGAGTCCGGCCAATGATAGTCTTCCTGCTGCAGCCAATATTTATTTTCCTCATGGCAATACTGCAAATAACCTTCATTGAGTTTTTTTCTATCGGCCCGGCAAGCATTGATTTGCCATTTATCTTCGTCATCTATGCCGGATTCTGGTTCAATCCCCTGCGGGGCGCCATTCTTTCCTTCATGCTCGGTTTTTTTCTTGATTGCTTAGTGAGCCCCATCTGGGGTCTGCATGCATTTCTGTATGTACTTTTTTTCTACATTGCCATGATTGCCGGCGCCAGAATCGACAGGAAAAACAACTTGCCGGTATCAATTTTCACCGGCATCTGCCTTTTTCTCCAGGGCGCTCTTAAAGTCCTCCTGTATTGGTTACTGCTGGACGTCGACATTGCCTACTCACTCCTCCATATTTTCCTCCCCCAGGCGATCGCAATGGGAGTTATAAGCCCCTTTTTATACTACATTTTTAACAACTTTGAGGTTTTTTTCAATGCTGAAGTTAGGCAACCGGCTCGACGTTTATGAACCCGGACAATTAAAACAAAAATTCGGCGTCCTGCTTATTATAGTTTCCGTCGTTTTGACACTTCTCGCGCTCAGGTTGTGGTATCTGCAGGTGATAAATGGCGATGATTTCCGCCAGCGCTCCGAGAATAACAGCCTGCGCCTCCGGAAAATAAAGCCCCTGCGCGGCTTGATAATGGACAGAAATCGTAAAATGCTTACCGAAAACCGCCCGTCCTTTGATATTTTATTCATCCCTGACAAAACAAGGGATATAAAGAAATCAATCGAGAAAATAAAATGGTTCTACTCGCTGAAATCGCTGGAGCTTAACAGTAATTTATCCATTACGGGCAGATTAAAGCCGTTTGTCCCCGTAACTATCGAAAGAAATACAACTATCGAAAAAGTGGCGGTAGTCGAGATTCACTCCTTTGAACTCCCCGGCGTTGTGACGGAGATTACGCCGGTCAGACAGTATCTGTATGGGGAAGCAACCGCACAGATAATAGGTTTTACGGGTGAAGTAAACCGGCGGGATATTGAACAGGATATCACGGAAAATCTGTCGGCGGGCGATTACATCGGAAAATTCGGCATTGAAAAATCCCTGGATGCATACCTGCGGGGAAAAAGCGGCTCCGAACAGGTCGAGATAAACGCAACCGGAAAGATTGTCCGCTCCCTGGGGAAAATACCGCCGCAATCAGGGGAAAATGTCGTCCTGAACATCGACCTGGAGCTTCAGAAAACCGCATGGGAGGCGGTCGGAAACCGCAGAGGCGCGGTTGTAGCCCTGAACCCCAAAAACGGCGAGGTTCTGACGCTCATCAGTTCTCCATCCTTCGATCCCAACATTTTCACCGGGGAACTTTCCACGGATGAATGGGAAAAACTCTCCAAAGATCCGCAACATCCCATGGAAAACCGTGCCATCGCCGGCCAATATCCTCCCGGCTCAACCTATAAGCCGATAGTGGCGGCGGCGGCCCTTGAGACGGGGACAATCACCCCGAACAAGAGCATTTACTGCAATGGCGCCTTCGAATTCGGCAACCGCATCTTTCACGACTGGAAAAAAGGGGGACATGGGGAAATCAGCCTGCACAGGGCTATCGTGGAATCATGCGACGTCTATTTCTACAACCTCGGGAAAATGCTTGGAGTGGACACAATCGCCGAATATGCAAAAAGATTCGGTTTGGGCGCCCCCACAGGAATCGACCTGCCCCGTGAAAAGAGCGGTCTGGTCCCTACCAGACAGTGGAAAAAAGACCGCTTCAACGCCCCCTGGCACGCCGGAGAAACAATACCGCTGTCAATAGGCCAGGGGTTCAATCTCGTCACGCCTCTTCAACTGGCCAACGCATATGTCGCCCTGGCAAACGGCGGAATCCTTTACCGGCCCCGCATAGTAAAACAAATTGAATCCCCCGACGGCAGCATCTTGAAATCATTCCCGCCGGTAAAAACGGGTTTGCTCCCGGTCAGCTCCACCAATATCACGCTTATCAACAAGGGACTTTGGGGGGTGGTAAATGAGCGGGGAGGAACGGGCTATCTGCTGAAAAGACCGCAGCAGGACGTCTGCGGAAAGACAGGAACCGCCCAGGTAGTCAGTCTCCCGCAGAATGCAAAAGAGCGAAAAATGAAAATCATGACCGAAGAAACGAACGATCACGCCCTCTTTGTCTGTTTTGCCCCCTGTGAAAACCCGGAAATCGTCATAGCCGTTATTCTGGAGAACGCCGGTCATGGAGGGTCGACTGCGGCTCCAGTGGCAAAAAAAATGCTGGACGTTTACTTCTCACAAAAAACCAAACCTCCCGAGCGCACCCCCTCACAAGGCGCTGCCGGAGCACGCGAGGCGCAAAAGCAATGATGAAACTGGACCGCGGTCTTCTGCTCAATTTCGATTGGACTCTCTTTATACTGGTTACGGGCATCACCTTCATCGGCCTGTTGAATATCTACAGCGCCTGCCTCAGCATTTCCACCCTTGGCCAGACCCCTTACTACATCAAGCAGATTCAATGGATAATAATTGGCTTTGCCGGAATGACCATCGCCTTTTTTATCGACTATCGTTTCCTGGTGCGCCATGCCTATATAATCCATGGCATAGCGATCCTGCTTCTCTTCGTGGTGTTGATAGCGGGCAATGCCGCCCGCGGCTCCCAGCGCTGGATAGCGCTGGGCTCTTTCACTTTTCAGCCATCGGAGCTCGTCAAACTTACCATTATTCTTTCTCTCGCCAAGTATTTCGATGCCCACCAGTTGAGCCGAGGATATCGCCTGAAAGAGCTGCTGATCCCCTTTTCACTGACCATAATCCCCTTCCTGCTGATCTTGAAACAGCCTGATTTAGGAACCGGCCTGATCCTGCTGATAATCTTTTCGGCAATCGTTTTATTCGTCGGCATGGATTACAAATCGATTTTGATAACGGCCGCGGGAGGGCTGATCATGATCCCTGTGGGCTGGCATTTTCTCAAAGGATACCAGAAGGAACGAATCTTCACCTTCTTCAGCCCGGAAAATGATCCATTAGGCGCCGGCTACCATATTATCCAGTCAATGATTGCAGTAGGATCCGGAGGCTTTTGGGGCAAGGGATATCTCAAGGGAACCCAGACCCAGCTAAGATTTCTGCCGGAACAGCAAACCGATTTTGTCTTTTCCGTTTTTGCCGAGGAATGGGGGTTCATGGGCGGCCTTGTATTGCTTTTACTGTTTTTTTATCTGATCATCTGGGGTCTGAAGATAATGCTGCACTCCAGGGACTATTCAGGCGCCCTGCTCTCTTTCGGGGTCACAATGCTGATTCTCTCGGAGGTGTGCATCAATATCGGAATGGTCCTCGGAATCCTTCCAGTAGTCGGCATTCCGCTTCCTTTTATGAGCTATGGGGGTTCATCATTGCTCGTGCTTATGACGGCGGCCGGCATACTGATGAGCGTCAGCGTAAGGAAATTTCTTCTGCAAACATAAAATTTGTACAGGATATGCTCCCGAAAAATCCTGGATGCGTAATTGATATTGCATGCAGTTTCGATTATTTACTGCCTCAATGCCTGTAAAATTCTTCATAGAGAATATCAGCGGCTGCCCCTTTTTTGACGCCTCCTTTTTTTCTTGACAGTGCAAAAATAATAGGGTAGAGCCCGCCTATAATTTTTTTTAGACAGCGGATAAAACTGCACATCCAGATGCCGGGAACGTTTTGCAGTATATAAATCATGAGGTGACATGTAGTGGTCAGTATCGACTATTCATTGGGAATCCAGATATTAAATTTCCTCATCCTTATATTTATCCTGAATATTCTGCTTTACAAGCCAATACTTGCCGTCCTCGACAAGAGAAAAAAACAAACTGCGGATTCTGCAGCCGAGGTCAGCGACCTTCAGACGAGCATTGATCAGAAGATGGCGGCCTACGAAGACAGGCTTCGTCTCGCGAAGGCAGAAGCCCTGGCAATGAAAAAGAACCTCATAAAAAAGGGAGACGAAGAGGCAAAAGCGCTAATCGACGCAGCAAGATCGGATATCCCGGGAATGCAGGAGTCTTTCCGTTCAAGAACGGCGGGCGAGATCGCCGCCGCAAAGAATATCCTGGCTGATAATTCCCGGAAACTGTCGATGGAGATCGCCGAAAAAATAATGGGAAGGGGCCTCTGATGGGAACCGGGCAAGCGATAGAACCAGACCGCCGTTTTGACAGTAGCGCGATCTGCAAACAATGGGATAATAATAATATTCAGAAAAAACATCTATTTGCCTTCACGGTTACCGCTTCTCTGCTCCCTTGCATATTGCTGGTCGCTTCGGCTTGCGCCTCCGGGGCCGGCAGTGAAGACACAAACGCAAAGTTAATAAATTTCGCCTGGAAATCTCTCGATTTTGTTGTCCTGGCCGGGCTTATCTACTGGCTGGTCGGGAAAAAGGCGAAGGATTTCTTTGCGGGGCGCAGGGAAAAAATCGGAAAAACGCTGGCGGATGCGGCATCCGAGCGTGAAGAAGCCCAGCGAAAATTCAGGGAATATGAAGCAAAACTTGATAAAGCAACCGCTGAAATTGATGAATTAACCAAAATGATTCGGGAACAGGGACAGGCCGAAAAGCAGCGGATCATCAGGGAAGCAACTGAAATAGCCGAGAAAATAAAGGAAGATGCCAAATTGCGCATGGAGCAGGAGTTCAAAAAGGCAAGACATCAGCTCCGTCTCGAAGCGGTGCGCTATTCAACGCAGCTGGCGGAATCCCTGCTCCGGGAAAATATCCGGATCGAAGATCACGAAGCAATGGTAAGGGATTATATAGAGAAAGCTGTAAAAGCCAATTGATGATCGGTTGTTATCCTTAATTTTCAAGGGAGCAATAAGAAATTGATAAACAGAAATATTGCCAGGCGCTATGCCAAAGCGCTTTTTAAAGTCGCCGCAGAGGAGAATATCTATCGGGAATGTTACGGGGAACTCGCCGCATTCTCGGATATTATCAAATCAGACGGCAATCTGCTGGGATTTCTTGCCAATCCGATATTTTCGCTGTCCGATAAGAAAACGGTCATGGAGTCGCTGATACAAAAAAGAGGCATCTCCAATCTTTCAGCAAACTTTCTGAAACTGCTGGTCGATAAGCGCCGTATCGTTCTGCTTCCCGACATTATGGACTGTTTTCGGGATATTATGGATACGGAACTGGGAACGGTCAGGGTTACCGTTAAAACGGCTTTCCGCCTTTCACCCGAACTCTCCGAGAACTTGCAAAAGGGCTTGGAGACTCTAACCAAAGGCAAGGTAAAGATGACCGTTTTAGATGAACCCGAATTACTGGGCGGCATAGTGGTCCGGATTGGCAACACCTATTATGACGGAAGCGTCCGAGCGCAATTGAACGACATCCAAAATCTCTTGGGGGAGGAGATCTAGAGCATGGAAAGCATCAAGGCTGAGGAAATCAGTGAAATCATATCAAGACAGATAAAGGACTACGAAAAAAAGCTTGATGTCAGTGAAACCGGCACCGTCCTGTCGGTAGGCGATGGAATCGCCAGGGTTTATGGCGTAGAGAACGCCATGTCCATGGAGCTGCTCGAGTTCCCCGGGGGAATTCTCGGCATGGTTCTTAATCTGGAGACGGATAACGTCGGCGTGGCCGTTTTGGGTGAAATCTCCCATATCAAGGAGGGCGATATCGTCAAACGCACCGGCAAGATCGCCCAGATTCCCGTCGGCGAAGCGCTGCTCGGTCGCGTAATCGATGCGACCGGCGCCCCCATTGACGGCAAAGGCCCCATTGAGACAACGGAATACAGCCGGATCGAGATGATCGCGCCCGGGGTCGTACAGCGCCAGCCGGTTAACGAGCCCATGTACACCGGCCTGAAGGCAATCGACGCGATGACGCCTATCGGTCGCGGTCAGAGAGAGCTGATCATCGGGGATCGGCAGATCGGGAAGACCGCAATCTGCATCGATGCGATCATCCGCCAGAAGGACACAGGGGTTAAATGCATCTACGTGGCAATCGGCCAGAAAAAATCGACCGTCGCCCAGTTGGTGGAGACGCTGAAAAAAAACGACGCGATGTCCTATACCTGCGTCGTCGCCGCCTGTGCCAGCGACCCGGCCACCCTCCAGTATATTTCCGCTTATGCCGGCTGCAGCATCGGCGAGTACTTCCGCGATCGGGGGCAGGACTCCCTGATTATTTACGATGACTTGTCGAAGCAGGCCGTCGCCTACCGCCAGATATCGCTTTTGCTGCGACGTCCGCCCGGCCGCGAAGCCTTCCCCGGGGATATTTTCTACAACCACTCCCGGCTGCTCGAAAGGGCCGCCCGGGTGAGCAAGGAACTGGGCGGCGGCTCCCTTACCGCCCTGCCGATCATTGAAACCCAGGCCGGCGACGTCTCCGCATACATCCCCACCAATGTTATTTCCATCACCGACGGTCAGGTCTATCTGGAGCCGTCACTGTTTTTTTCGGGCATCAGACCGGCGATCAACGTTGGGCTCTCCGTCTCCCGCGTCGGCGGCGCCGCTCAGGTAAAGGCGATGAAACAGGTCGCCGGCACTCTTAAACTCGATCTTGCCCAGTACCGGGAACTGGCGGCCTTCGCCCAATTCGGCTCTGACCTCGATAAATCGACACAGGCCCAGTTGGAACGCGGCATCCGTCTCGTGGAGATACTCAAGCAGCCGCAGACAGCGCCGATGTCCCTTTCCCAGGAGGTTGCGATTCTTTTTGCGGGAACCCGCGGTTTTCTTGACAAGCACCCGCTCGACAAGCTCAAAAGCTACGAGCAGCAGTTGCTTGCCTTCCTGGAAGGAAAATACAAAGAGATCATGCAGGAAATTGACGACAAGAAGGTTATCAGCCCTGAGCTGGAGAAAAAGTTGAAAGCGGCCCTGACCGAGTTCGCTTCCGTCTTCTCCGCAGAGTAATCGAGGGTTATTACAGACAGCCGATAGCTTACACAAAGAAGGAGCCGGACTTGAATGGCCGCACTTAAGGACATTAAACGGAAAATCAATGCCGTTCAAAAAACAAGACAGATAACTCGGGCGATGAACATGGTGGCTGCCTCCAAGTTCAAGGCGGCCCAGTTGCGAATGCTGAACTTCCGTCCCTATGCTGAATCGTTCATGGAGATGCTCGGTGATCTGGCAGGAAGGGTCAGCGTCGAATCCAACCCGCTTCTGGCGGTAAGGGAACCGAAGCGGATCAAGGCCATTCTAATGACATCCGACCGGGGTCTCTGCGGAGGGTTCAACAACAATCTGACCAAGGCAACGGACCGGTTCGTGCTTGAGAAGCAGCGGTTGGGGCTTGATGTAGAGCTCATTCCGGTAGGCCGGAAGGGACGAGATTTCTTCAAGAAAAAGTTTAAGATAAGCCATGCCCGTTCCGATGTTTTTGGCAAATTTGACATGAATCTGGCAATCAGCATCGCCAATGATATAATCCCGCCCTTTATTGCGGAAGAGTACGACGAGCTTTATCTGATCTACAATGAGTTCATCAATGTATCCATTCAGAAGCCGAGGGTTTTGCAGATTTTCCCCATCGCCCCTTTTGCAAAAAAGGCAGAAACTGATATTGCCAACGAGATTGATTACATCTACGAACCAGCAGCGAAAAATATCCTGGAAAATCTTCTCCCGATGTATGTGCATGTCCTGATTTATCGGGCGCTCGCCGAAACATCGGCGGGGGAAAACGGGGCGCGGATGGCAGCCATGGATAACGCGACAAGAAATTGCGAGGAGATGGTAAGCGGCCTTACGCTTAAATACAACAAGGCGAGACAGGCGGCGATAACCTCCGAGCTTATGGATATTGTGGGCGGAACAGAGGCTCTGGCAAAAGGATGACAAGAAATATCGAAAGAACATCAATATACTTCTACATTTGAAGGAGAAGGTCATGAATATTGGAAAGATTGTACAGGTTATCGGACCGGTTGTGGATGTCGCGTTTGAAGAGGGGCAGCTTCCCAGTATCATGAACGCCATCGCCATCACCAATCCCACGATCAACGACAGCGAGGATAACCTGATCGTCGAAGTTGCCCAGCATCTGGGCGACAACGTCGTGCGCTGCATCGCCATGGATATAACCGACGGGCTCGTCCGCGGCATGGCCGCCAAAGACAAAGGCGAGCCGATCAGCGTCCCGGTAGGCTCTGAATGCCTCGGCAGGATTCTGAATGTCGTAGGCCGCCCGGTGGACAGCCTCGGACCGGTAAACGCGAAAACATACATGCCCATCCACCGGGAAGCCCCTCTGCTTGTCGAGCAGGACACCTCGGTTCACCTGCTGGAAACCGGGATAAAGGTCATCGACCTCCTCGTTCCGTTTCCCCGCGGCGGGAAAATGGGACTCTTCGGAGGCGCCGGCGTCGGCAAAACCGTCGTCATGATGGAGATGATCCATAACATCGCGATGCATCACGGCGGAATCTCAGTTTTCGGCGGGGTAGGAGAACGCACCCGTGAGGGAAATGATCTCTACCGCGAAATGATGGAGTCCGGGGTCATCAAACAGGCCGCCCTGGTCTATGGGCAGATGACCGAACCGCCCGGCGCCCGCGCCCGGGTAGCCCTGACAGCCGTAACGGAGGCGGAGTATTTCCGGGATATCGAAGGACAGGACGTCCTCCTTTTCATTGACAACATCTTCCGTTTCACGCAGGCCGGCTCCGAGGTCTCGGCGCTCCTGGGCCGCATGCCCTCCGCCGTTGGGTATCAGCCGACCCTGGCTACCGACCTGGGCGAACTGCAGGAGCGGATCACCTCAACGGATAAAGGCTCCATTACCGCCGTCGAATGCGTTTACGTGCCCGCGGACGACCTGACCGACCCGGCGCCGGCCACCACCTTCAGCCATCTCGACGGCAGCGTCGTGCTCTCGCGGCCGATAGCGGAGCTGGGCATCTACCCGGCGGTTGACCCGCTGGATTCCACCTCCCGAATCCTGGATCCCACCGTTCTGGGCGCGGAACACTACAATGTGGCGCGCCAGGTGCAGATCACCTTGCAGAAATACAAGGACCTGCAGGATATTATTGCTATTCTTGGGATGGACGAACTGTCGGAAGAAGACAAGCTGACCGTCAACCGGGCCAGAAAGGTGCAGCGGTTCCTCTCCCAGCCGTTCTTTGTCGCCGCCCAGTTTACCGGCACCGAAGGGAAATTTGTCTCCATCGCCGATACGGTTCGCGGCTTCAAGGAAATACTGGAAGGTAAATACGACGAACTGCCCGAACAGGCTTTCTACATGGTCGGCAGCATCGAAGAAGTTATGGAAAAGGCGAAAAGGCTTACAGCGGCGTAGCCGGAGGAATATATTCAAGATGCCAACTGAAATGACATTGGAAATTGTTACCCCGGAAGGAATTGCCTTTAACGGGGTGATTGACGAGGTAACTGTCCCCGGCACGGAAGGCGAATTCGGAGTGCTCAAGGGACATGCCCCCATGCTTGGTTCGGTCGGCATCGGGACGCTCAGCATTCTGAGGGATCGCAAAAGGATATTTTACGCAGTCAATACCGGCTATGCCAAGGTCTCGCCCTCCAAGGTTACCCTGCTCCTCGAAACGGCGGAAAGATCAGACATGATTGATCGGGAAAGGGCCGAAAAGGCCCTCCAGCGGGCAGCGCAGAAGATAGAAAAACTTTCCCGCGATGACGTAGAGTTCGAAAAGGCCCAGGCCGCGCTCAGGCGCGCAGTCACAAGGATAAACACCGCCGGCAGGAGCTGAATCCTTCCTCCCTGTTTTTGCAAAACTGCCCTGTTTGCAGCAAAGAACGAGAACCATGCCCTTTTCCCCGCTGCGGGGAGCGGGGCATTTTTTTACTCCTGCTCCTCGACGGAGATATCCATTATCTCAAATTCGCGGGCGCCTCCCGGCGCATTTACACTGACAATGTCGCCAACATATTTCCCGATAAGCGCCCTTCCGATAGGAGAGGTAACGGAGATTCTGTTCTTGTCTATGTCGGATTCAAAAGGCCCCACCAGCCTGCAGACCATTTCCTTGCCGTCTGCCGTATCTTCCACCGTCACTGTGGTGCCGAAAACAACCTTATCGTATTTCTGATCTTTAAGCTTGATCACATCGGACATGGCGAGATTATTTTCCAGCTCCTGCATCTTGCCGTGCAGAAAGGACTGCCTCTCTTTCGCCGCCGAATAATCGGCGTTTTCAGAGAGATCTCCATGGCCTCTGGCGATCTCAATATCCTTTGTATTCTGGGGAATCAAAACCGTCTTCAGGTTTTCCAGTTCCCTTTTCAGCATTTCAAAACCACTCTGGGTAATCGGCATCCTGTCCATGACAAATCATTCTCCTGCTTGAATATGATATGGCGCCCCGCAGACGGGGATAAAGCCCGCCATATAAAAGCGCCATGAACTGAACTTAATAGAGAACCGGCAGTGTGTCAAGGGGGAAAACCAATTAAAAGTTAAAAACCATCATCCTTGTAACACCCGTGAATCTGTGTTAGGAAGAAAAGATGATCAGCCGGGAGCCGTGGCCCTCGGCATATAGAGGAAACTTCGATAATGGTTGATAAACACGCTCGCAATATAAACTACCTGCGCGTTTCCGTCACTGACAGATGCAACCTCCGCTGCATTTATTGCATGCCCGCGGAAGGCATTTCCTGTCTTCGTCATGAGGATATCCTCAAGTACGAGGAGCTTCACAGGATCATTCGCGTTGCCTCGGAGATCGGCATCTGCAAAGTCAGGATCACGGGAGGAGAACCGCTCATCCGCCGGGGGATAGTCGAATTTGTCGAATCCCTGCGCACCATCCCCAAATTGAACGATATCAGCATGACAACGAACGGCGTCCTGCTGGAGGACTTCGCTGCCGAATTATTCAATGCGGGCATCGGGAGGATCAACATAAGCCTGGACTCCCTGAACGCGGACAAATACCGGCAAATTACCAGACATGGGAATCTTCAGTCAGTGCTCGCCGGAATCGCAAAGGCGCATCAGGTGGGATTCTCTCCAATCAAGATCAACATTGTCGCCATAAAGGGGTTCAATGACGACGAAATACTGGATTTCGCCCGTCTGACCATTGACAATCCCTTTCAAATACGCTTCATTGAGCTGATGCCGCTCGGAGATGCAGGAATTCAGAGCGACGGGCGCTTTCTGTCGAACGACGTCATCAAAGAGCGGATTGCAACCATAGGCAAGCTCGAACAGCTCCAAAGACAGTCGAATGGAACCGACGGTCCCGCGGATATGTACCGTCTTGCCGGAAGCAAGGGACAAATTGGCCTGATAAGCGCCATCAGTCACAATTTCTGCAGTTCCTGCAACCGGCTGAGACTGACCTCTGACGGACAACTCAGAAACTGCCTGCTGTCCGACAGCGAAACGGACCTGCGGGGGCCTTTGAGGTCGGGCTGCTCCGATTCCGGGCTTGGAGACATCATCGAAAGGGCAATCGCCAAAAAGCCTGATCGCCATAAAATTGCAGCCGACGGGAACTATATCAAAAAATGCGTGAAAGAGATGTCCACGATCGGCGGATAACGCCGGCCCGTCAGTATTTAAACGGGCGGATAAAAAGCCTTATTCTGGATCTGAGTGCGCCCCACGCGGGGGAACGCCTCCTCGATGTCGGCTGCGGCTCCGGCGAGAACCTCCATCTTTTTCGCCAGAAAGGCTGCCTGACGACCGGAATCGATTCCTGCCCGTCCAATCTCGAAGAGACCAGAAAAAGGTTGGAAAATCGCGCCGATCTCTACCTTGGCAATCCGGAAGAGCTGCCTTTCTCCGACAACGAATTCGATATTGTGACGATGGTTACATCACTCGAATACATGAAAAATCCGGCGCTGGCCATCGCCGAGGCAATCCGCGTCTGCCGGGGACGGATTTTCATCGGGGCAATGAACCGCTATTCAATGATCGGCATTCAGGGACTGCTCCCCAACATTTTTTCCGCTCCCCCGGAACGGGAGTGTCACTATTTCCATATCCCTTCCCTCTCCGGGATGATAAGGCAGCACCTCCCCGGGGTGCGCATCGGCTGGGGCAGCGTCATCTTTCTTCCCTGGGGCTCTTATGACGCCGCGGCCTTTCTGGAAGAACAGATACCGGTCATGAAGAACCCTTTCGGCGCCTTTATCGGCCTCTGCTTTTCGGTGACCTTTTCGCTGATAACGATTCAGGACGTCATCAGGAAACCGGCCGTCCTCGCCAAGGGAGGAGAACCGGCGCATGGCGTAGTCAGGCAATCCGGAGGAAGGGGATTGCCAACGATTTATGGTAATACAGAACATGGTTCATGAAGCGCTTTTGTACGAAAAAACAGGGCAGGATTACCTGATATGCGGGCTCTGCGCCCATCGCTGCCGGATATCCCCCCATGCCAGGGGAATCTGCGGCGTCAGAGAAAACAGGGGGGGAACCCTCTTCAGCCTCGTCTATGGGAAAACAATTGCCGAAAATGTCGATCCCGTCGAGAAAAAGCCCCTCTTCCATTTCATGCCCGGCTCCCGCACCTTTTCGATCGCCACGGAGGGGTGCAACTTTCGCTGTTCCTTCTGCCAGAACTCCGAAATTTCCCAACTGCCAAGGGAAAAGGCCGAAATAGTCGGCATGGACAGAACCCCGGCCCAGATCGTGGCAATGGCAATCAATGCACAATCTCACAGCATATCGTATACTTACACTGAACCGACAGTCTTTTTTGAATTTGCTCTCGACACGGCAAGGCTCGCCGCGGCCAGCGGCCTCAAAAATATCTTCGTGACAAACGGCTTTATGACTTCCGAAATGCTGAGGTTGCTGTCCCCTTATCTGGATGCGGCGAACGTCGATTTGAAGTCTTTCCGGGAAGACTTTTACGATAAACGCTGCGGCGGGCATCTCCAGCCGGTACTGGACAGTCTCCGCACAATGAAAGAGCTCGGAATATGGTTGGAGGTGACAACGCTGCTCATCCCGGAGCTCAACGACGGAGATCAGGAGCTCCAGGATATCGCCGCCTTTGTCGCCTCGCTGGGCCGGGAAACCCCCTGGCATGTCAGCCGCTTTCATCCGCAATATCTGATGACTGACACTCCGGCAACATCGGCCGCGGCAATCCGCCGCGCCGTCGAAACAGGAAAGGCCGCCGGACTCAAATATGTTTACAGCGGCAATCTCCCCGGAGACAGAGGGGAAAACACCTTCTGCCCGGGGTGCGGACAGCTCTTGATAGCGCGTTACGGATTTTCAATTGAAAGGAACAACCTGCACGGTTCCGCATGCCCCTCTTGCGGCGCCCTGCTGGACGGAATATTTTAAGACTCTGCCATGAAACTAAAAAAGCTCGAAATCGTCGGTTTTAAATCGTTCCGGGACAGGATTGCCCTTGATTTCTCCCCCGGGATCAGCGGCATCGTCGGTCCCAACGGCTGCGGCAAAAGCAATATCGCCGACGCCATCCGCTGGGTCATGGGAGAACAGCGGATCAAAACCCTGCGGGGTAAAAAGATGGATGACGTCATCTTTAACGGCTCGGATGAGGCTTCGCCGGTCGGGATGGCAGAGGTCTCGATGATCCTCGCGGCGGACGAGAACAAGTTCCCCGGCAATTACGCCGAAAGCAGCGAAGTCATGATTACCCGCCGCATCTTCCGGGAGGCGGAAAGCGAGTACACCATCAACAAGGTTCCCTGCCGCCTCCTCGACGTCCGGGAATTTTTCATGGGAACGGGAATCGGCGCCAGAACCTACTCGCTTGTCGAGCAGAACAGCGTCGCGTCGCTTGTCGAAGCAAAACCAGAAGACAGACGCCAATTTATAGAGGAAGCCGCCGGAATATCCAAATACAAGAGCCGCAAGGAGTTTGCCCTCCGCAAGATGGAGGCCACCCAGGAAAACATCCTCCGCGTCAACGACATCCTGCGCGAGGTAAAGACTCAATTAAACGGGTTGTCCCGCCAGGCGAAAAGGGCCGAGCAGTACAAGGCATTAAAGCAATCCCTTAAAGACGCTGAGCTGCAAGTTGCCCTGCAGACCTGTTTTGAGCTCAACGATGCGCAAACCTCCCGCGAAGGGGAGAAAAAATCGCTCCAGGACAAAATCACCGGACTGCGCACCCGCCTGCTCTCCATTGAAACCGCACGGGAAGAGCTGAAGGCTGACGTCATGGAGCAGGAAGCCCTTGTCTTCGAGCTTCAGGAAAAGCTTTACGCCACACGCAACGCCATCAGCAGCAAGGAACAGGCCATCGACTATTCCCGCCGGAAGATAGCCGATCTTGCTGCAAGAAAGGTAAAGGATGTCGAACAGATTTCCGCACTGAAACAAAAAGCGGAAAAGGCCGGAGAAGAAATCGCGGCCCTTCGCGACACCGCCCGCGAGGCGGAGAGCATCCTTGGCGGCCTGCGGCAGGAAACAGCCGCCGCGGCGGACGTCCTCGAGGAGCTGCGGCGCATGGACCAAACCTGCCGGCTGGCGATCGAGGCAAAAAAGGGACGGTACGTTGACCTGGCAGCCGAAAAAGCCCGAATCAAAAACACTCTTTCCGGGCTCGTCCGCATGGTTGAGGATCTGGAAAAGCGGGAAGAGCGCGAGATTGGCGAGATAGATGCAAACAAAAAGAAATCGGAGGAGCTCAAGCTGACCCGGGGAAAAGTCATAGCCGGGCTTTCGGCCGAACAGGCAAAACTCGCAGAGCTTCTGCATCAAAAGGAGGAATTGTCCGCAACGGCCGCGACCGCCCGCCGGGAGCTTGCGGAGGCGGACGCGAAAATATCGGAATTGCGCGACGGCTACAGCGTTAAATCGACCCGCCTCTCTTCACTCCGGGAATTCGCGGAAAATTATGAAGGCTGCAACGAGGGAGTAAAATCACTCCTGGCCGACGGCAGAAAGGCGAAGACTTCGAACCCCTTCCGGGGCTCGTTACTGGGGCTTGTCGCCGATGTGATACGTGTTCCCAAGGAGTATGAAACGGCAGTGGAGTCCCTTCTCGGGGAAAAGTTGCAGTACGTGGTGGTCAAGGACCAAAACGAAGGCATCCGGGCGATAGACTACCTGAAGGGGGCATCCCTGGGGAGAGGCAGCTTTGTGCCCCTCGAAATTCGCCCCGGCGCCGCCGGAGAAGCGCCTGCAAACTGTGTCCATCTCCGCGAAACCATACAGTTGATCGATCGGATCACCATCCAGGAGGATTGCCGGCCGATCATCGACGAGCTGCTGGGAAACGCGCTGCTGATCCCGAACCTGCAGGAAGGGGTAAACCTTTGGAAGAAAAACGGCTTTCGGGGGACTTTTGTAACACCCGAGGGAGACATCATCAGCCCAAACGGCATTTTGTCCGGGGGAAGCGCCAGCGGAAAGGAGCGGAGTCTGCTGGGCAATCGCCGTGAAATAGACGAACTGGGGGAAGAAGTCGCACAACTTCAGAACATTCTTCGGGAAAAGCAGGAAGCGCGGGGGGAAGCAGCCGCGCTGATCGCCCGGACCGATGAGGGACTTCTGCGCCTCCGGTCGGAGACTCACCTGACCGAACTCAGGATAAACAGCCTTGGCAAGGACAGTGAACGCTACGACAGTGAGATCGGCCATATCGAGGAACGACTCAAGGCGCTTGTCTTCAATCGGGAAACCATCGCCGCGGATGCGGCCGAAACAAAGAAAAAAATTTCCCTTCATGAAGTGGAAATGGCCTCCCTTATCGAAAAGGAGGCGCAGCTCAAGGCGGATATGGCCGCTGAACAGCAGCGCGCCGATTCCGTCCGCAACCAGCGGGAGGAATGCGAACAGTCGATGACCGAAAAAAAGGTACGTCTTGCCACCCTTGAGGGGAAATACAACGCCGACCAACAGACCCTTGCCCGCCTGGAAAAATCCGTTGTCGACAATGACGGCGAGATTGCCGCCCGCCTGTCCGATGCAGACAACTGCGAACAGGAGGAACATGAGCTGACGGGGCAAATGGAAGCCGAAAAGGCGACCCTGCAGGGACTCTATGCCGAAAACGAGTCCATTGCCCTGGATCTTTCTCAAAAGCGCGATCTGCAGCAGGAAAAAGAGGCGCTGCTCCGGAGCAGGGAGACGGAGATTCACGAAGCAAAAAAGGACCTTGACGCTCAGCTCCGCAGCGAAGCGGCCCTGGACATCGCCCTCCGGGAGACGCAGATTCAGGCGGAGAACCTGCGGCAAAACATGGAGGAAAAGCACGGGGTAGATTTGCCGGCAATGCTTCCCCAATTTCAACCCATGGATGATAAGGAGATCGCCGAAGCCGCCGCCCGGCTTGCCAGAGAAAGACAGGCGATCGAGAATTTCGGCGAGGTAAATCTGCTTGCCCTCACCGAACATGAGGAATTAAAAACCCGCTTTGAGTTCCTGACGGCCCAGATCACCGACCTGAACGCCTCCCTGGAAACCCTCAAGCAAACAATCTCCCGCATCAATACGATAACCCGGCAACGCTTCTCGGAGACATTTGACGGCATAAACAACTGCTTTCAGGAGGTATTCTCCCGTCTGTTTCCCGGCGGCAGGGCAAAGCTGAAGATGACCGATGAAAACAACCTGCTGGAGACAGGCGTCGACATTGAAATCCGCATCCCGGGGAAATTCACGCAGAACGTAACCCTCCTTTCGGGGGGAGAAAAATCGCTCTCGGCCATCGCCCTGATCTTCTCCATTCTCATCTACCGCCCCGTACCCTTTCTTTTGCTTGACGAGGCGGACGCGGCGCTGGACGACACCAATATCGCCCTCTTCAACCGGCTGGTCAAGGATACCGCCGCCCATTCGCAGATACTGATGATAACCCATAACAAAAAATCGATGGAGATCGCCGACAGCCTCTACGGCGTCACGCTCAAAAAGAAGGGCGTCTCCACACTGGTTTCCGTCTCCATGACGTAAAAAATTACAAAAGGAACGATAAATGGAAGAAAAAAACGGTAAAAGGGGGTTTTTTGACCGGCTGAAGACAGGGCTTGCCAAAACCCGGAAGCTGCTGATGACCGATGTTGACGATATCATCCTCGGCAGCAAGCAGATAGATCAGGCGCTTTTTGACGAGTTGGAAGAGCGGCTGATAGTCGCCGATGTCGGACCGGCCTTTACCGGCGAGCTGATTGAGTCACTGAAAGAAAAGGTTAAACGCGCGGAGCTTTCCTCTCCGGAGATACTCCGCGGGGCGTTGCGGGAAACAATGCGGGAGATCCTCATAAAAAACGAGGCCCCGCTGCAGATGCCTCATGAGCAAATCTACACGATCATGGTAGTCGGGGTGAACGGCTCCGGCAAGACTACCACTGCCGGCAAGCTCGCCCGCAATTTCAAGAATGACGGGCATCCGGTGATGCTGGTCGCGGCAGACACCTTTCGCGCCGCTGCCGTCGAACAACTGCAGCTCTGGGCAAAACGCGCGGACGTCCGGATAGTCAGACAGGCGGCAAACGCCGACCCCGCCGCCGTCGTCTTCGATGCGATGCGGCTTGCGAAGGAAGGCAAACCCGGGGTCATCATCGTCGACACGGCCGGGCGCCTTCACACCAAGGTGAACCTGATGGAAGAACTCAAGAAGATGAAAAGGATCATGGAGAGGGAACTACCGGGCGCCCCTGATGAGGTTCTGCTCGTCCTCGACGCGACAACCGGGCAAAACGCCATCGCCCAGGCCCGGATGTTCAAGGACGAAATCGGCGTTACCGGCCTTATCCTGACCAAACTCGACGGAACGGCAAAAGGCGGCGTTGTCGTCCGCATAGCCAAGGAACTCGGCATTCCGCTGCGTTACATCGGCGTCGGGGAGCAGATTGACGACCTTCAGCCCTTCCGCGCCGAAGAGTTCGTCAAGGCCCTCTTCGAAAAGGAATAATCATTCTTGAAAACAGCTCCTCTTGTCTTTGGGCTGGGTCAATGCTCCCTCGATTATATAGGCAAGGCAGCCGCCTATCCCCCGCCCGACACAAAATGCGAATTTACCGACATGGCTATTCAGGGGGGAGGCCCTGTGGCGACGGCTCTCGTTGCCCTGAGCCGCTGGGGTCTGCGCTGTTATATGGCCGGCAACGTCGGCGACGATGAATTTGGGGAAAAGATCACCGTTTCTCTTGACGCAGAAGGTGTCGATACATCCGGGATTATTGTAAGAAATGGATGTTCATCCCAATTTGCGTTTATTGTCAGCGAGGAGCAAGGCGGAAGGCGAACGATCTTCTGGCAGAGGCCAACCGGCAAGCCGTTGCAGCCGGATGAACTGGATTTGGCAGTCCTGAAAAGGAGCCGTCTCCTCCACACGGACGGTCTTTTTACCGAAGCCGCGCTTTTTGCCTGCCGGCAGGCCCGGGAAGCGGGGATTCCCGTGATTGTCGATGGCGGCACACTGCGGGAGGGAATGCTGGATATTGCCCGCTTCAGCGACTGCTTTATCGCCTCGGAGACCTTTTCCCGGTCTTTGGGGCCGGACCCGGTCGAAAGCTGCCGCATCCTGGCCGGTCTGGGCGTTAATTTCGCAGGGGTTACGCTGGGCGCCAACGGCTATGTCGCCCTGGCAAACGGCAGAATCATCAAAAAACCCGCTTATCCGTCCCGGGCAATCGACACTACCGGCTGCGGCGACGTATTCCACGCCGGCGTCATTTACGGCCTTGTCCGGGGATGGACAGCGGAAAAATGCCTTGACTGCGGGGCCTGGGCCGCGGCCTTGGTCAGTGCAAAGACGGGCGGGAGAAGCGGCATCCCCACCCGCCAGGAACTGCAGGATAGAAACGCCTTCTTTTAATATTGTTTTTTGGTTCTTTGTTGAGCTTGCCTGTAAACTTCGCTTTTGTCTCTTTTACCGACCGCAATAACCATAACACATATTTCTTGGTCGATTACCTCATAAACAAGGCGATATCCGCTTGCTCTTAATTTTATTTTATAATGGTTTTCAAAGCCTGAAAGCCGGCTCGCTTTGATATGTGGCTCTTGGAGACGTTCTTTTAATTTTTTCTTAAATTGTGACTGAATGGAGCCATCAAGTTTTTCCCATTCCTTGAGGGCCGTGGAAATAAATTTGAGCCTGTATTTATAACTCATCAATATTCACTTCAATGGCAGCAATTTTTTCATTTTGTCTTTCTTTAACCATCAGCCCCAGATGATAATCCTCGAGTTTTTCCATAAGTTGCTCATAAGTTTCAGCCGGAACGAGATATGCCGTCGGTTTGTTATGATTGAGAATGGCTATAGGTTCGCCCTCTGCCTGGTCAATAAGGGCACTGGGATTCTTTTTTAATTCCGATACGCTTGCTGAGCAACTTGCTAAAACAGCTTTCATCTGTTCACCATAATTGAATTTAATTTAGTGATAAATTATGGTCTTATTTTAGACCTTAAATGTTTATTGATCAAGTACTTTTTTTGCTAACGTTACGGCGCTGAGCGGTGGCATACCTGCCGGGACGCTTTTTCTTCTTGTCCCCGGCGTTGCCGCAGCGCACAGCGCGGCGGCAACGAAAAGCTAACCGGCACACAGTTTTTCCGCGTGTCCGGCTGACCGACTGGTTGGGCAAGATTTTGGAACAAATTTGATTTCCAGATGGCAGCCGACAGCTTGAGCATATTTTTTGAGGGTGGTCAGGGATGGAGCATGCTTTCCCGCAGCTTCCAAGCGTGAAACCGCGCTTTTTGTCGTTCCCATCAATTCCGCAACCGCCTCTTGAGTGAGACCAGACTTTGAACGTGCCGATAGCATCTCCCGAACAAGGGTATATTCTTCTTCCAGATTTTCGTATGCCTTGCGGAACCCTTCTCGTTCATTGGCTTTTTTGAGAAACGCCTCGTGATCATGAGGAACAGGTTCGTATTTCAATTCAGCCATGTAGTACCTCCTTCATCCTTTTTCTGGCTATCTCCAATTCCTTCTGCGGGATGCCTTGAGTTTTCTTTATGAAGGCATGGAGTATAATGACACGTCGACCAACAACAAAACAATAAAACGCTCGTCCGATGCCTTCCCGCCCATGCGGTCTTAACTCGAAAAGACCGTTTCCAACTGAGCGTGAATGGGGCATGTGCAGATTTGGCCCGAACTCCATCAACAATTCCGTGATCCGTGCATAGTCGGCCAAAATGCCATCAGGCCAGTTTTCGATTTCAGCCTTCACGCGCGAATGAAAATACTCAATTGAGTAGCTCATGGTTAAAAAGTTAGCATATTTGCTAACAGATGTCAACGGCGTATTGGAATATTATTAGATCCTGCCAATTCTCAAGGGATCAAGGTGTGCCTGAATTTCTGCAAATGCTGACAAAGAGTTTGCCGCACGGTGGCAAAGCCGACGAGCTTCCGTTACATTACCACTCTCAATTTCGGCATCTGCAGCCGCTGCTGCGTTTCTGCTGAAACTCGTCGCCTTCAAGGTGACGGCAGTGGTTGCCTTCCTGGTGAGTGCGTCTCCAAAAAGATAATCAACTTTTCTGCTTTTATTGCCACCGAGGGCAAATCCAGTCAAATCTTCTCTTAAAACATAAAATTTTTGTCCCAGATTAGATGAGAGGCGGGTTAGCTTATGGATTATTGCGGGCACCTGAATGAGATTTGCCCGGGGAAATTTTTCAAGAATAATAGGTAGTGTGTTGACCTGCTCATTCATCTGATCACCTTTGCTGAACGAAAAGCTCACCGGCGGCAATGATTAACAGTAGTTACTGTTTTATCCTCAATTAATGTACCAACATCCCTAACCTCCACCCCCTCCGGACAAAACTCGGCGATCAGTTGTTCGATTTTATTCAAAGGTTTACTCATGATGATTTTCCCGAATCAGAGCCCGGTTCTGTGAATTTTCTGCCTTTCTTCAATTTTTTCTCCGCCTTCTCCAGGGTTTCCAGATAAGCCCGTTCCACCACGCTGATGGCTGCGGACTGGTATTTTTTATACTCGGTCTCGGCTTTTTGCAGCGCCTGCTCGTGGCTTATGGAGCCGGCATTGTCCAGCAACTTCCCATCGAAAGTTTGTATCAGCCGGTCCAGTTGCGCGATCCAGTCCTTCATGTGCATGGGTTCATGATTCAGGGCTTTTACTTCCGCGAGGTCAAAATAGGCGGAAACGATGTTATTGAGCTTTTTCAGCTCATTTTCGGTGAGATAATTTTTGGCGATGCCGATATCTTTCATAGTGACTTCTCCGCCGGAAAAAGTGAGCAGTCCCATGAACGGCTGTCCCGCGTCGGCGCGTTTCGCGATCACCTCCGCGGCGGTGTGTCCGTGCGCGGCGTAGTGCAGTTTGTTTTGCACGATCTTGAAAAACTGAATGGATTCTTTCGAGTTCGGATCATAGTCCGTGCTGGTCGCGTAGAGGTCCAGCACTTGGCGGTACAGTACTTTTTCACTGCTGCGGATATCGCGAATGCGGTCGAGCAGTTCCTTCCAGTAATTCCCGCCGCCCGCGCCTTTGAGCCGCTCATCGTCCATGGTGAAACCTTTGATCAGATATTCTTTCAGTCGTGCAGTCGCCCAGATACGAAATTTTGTGGCAATATGGGATTTTATACGGTAACCAACAGAAATAATGGCATCAAGGTTGTAAAACTTTTGTCTTCGCTCAACCTTCCGGGAACCCTCGTTTTGAACCTGTAAGAAATCCTTACAAGTTGCATCCTCCTGCAGCTCACCCTCATCAAAAATATTTTTCAGGTGAATGGTTATGTTCTGAGGCGTTGTCTGAAACAATTCGGCCATCATCTTTTGAGTAAGCCAAACATTTTCATTTTCGAGGCGGACTTCTATTTTGGTTGTTTCGTCTTCAGCTTGATAAAAGATTAGTTCTCCTTTTTGCTCTTCTCTCATTATCGGCTGCCCTCCAAATCCGCCACTATTTCATCAATCGCCGTGCGCAGTTCGTTCTGCCGGGCAACAATGCCTTTGATCTCGGCGTTGAGCTTTACAATATCAATGGCGATGCCGACGATTTGTTTTGATCGGAAGTTACAAATAAACCTGACTTTCAGAAAAATCAACACCTATAATGTTCATATTTCCATCGAGTTTCAATAACCTGAAACGATGATCACCAGCGGCGACTTGTATTGGAAGCGATTGTCCGAGATGGCGCAGGCTTTCCAGCCAATTCCAGGCGGGAAACAGGTTCGCGCTTTAATTCAGCCATTTTTTGCCTCCTCCATCCTTTCCCGGACTACCAAACCGCCACGGGAATAACATTGGGACAGTTTTTTGGTACAGGCGGTAATTTTCCCCGAATTCGGCGACAAGGTCTCTTTCCTCAAGGAATGAGCCGACGACAATCCAAAGAGTCCAAAGGACTCTGAAGAGCAAGCGGTCCGAACCCCCATCCGGGGCCGGCCAGAAGAGGACAATAAAGAAGAAGTGATCCTCCACCGATCACAACGGCAAGAACCATTGTCAGCCATGAAATAAAATCCCTTGTCGTCACAGGGCGATTGCTTTCCCGTAATCGAGGCTCTCGTAAGGGCGGCCGTCCTTGAACTCATCGGGGAGTCCGATGGCGACAATGGCTAAAACCCTGAACGGGCTTCCGATGCCGAGGATGTTTCTCACATAATCCTCGGAGTTCACAGCGGCGCTTTGCCTCCGGTTTCTTATCTGGATCCAGCAGCTCCCCAGATTCAGGCTTGCCGCGGTCAGGTGCACGATAGTGGCGGCAATGGAACAATCCTCAATCCACACGTCGGATGCGGTTTCATCGCCGCAGACCACCACCGCGAGGGTGGCGTCCTTCAGAAACGCGGAGCCGCTGTCCTTGCTGCGGGACAACTTCTCGATAACCCCGGCATCCTGTACGAAGTAAAATTTCCACGGCTTGTTTCCCCGGGAAGAAGGCGCCCGCAATACAGCTTCCTTGAGAGCGTCTATTGCGGTCTGGGCAATTTGCTCCTTCTTGAATTTCCGGATGCTTCTTCTTTTTCTCATCAGTTCCAGCATATTTTCCCTCTCCTGATCATTTGGGGAATAAGGCGCCGGTGCGGCTGCACCACAGCGATACACGGGAATATCATCTGCCCGGCGCACTCAAATGCGCTTATCCCGCCCCGCTGCTTCCGCCTCTTCAATGGGGAAGCAGCGGTTTTCTGCTAATTTCCCAACTTTTCCGCCAGCTTCAGGAAAGGCTTGAACAGATCAATCGGAATCGGGAAGACAGTCGTCGAGTTGTTCTCCGCGGCGATCTGATTCAAGGTCTGCAGATAACGGAGCTGCAGCGACATCGGCTGGGTTTCCATCAGCGCCGCCGCCTCGATCAGCTTCTGCGCGGCCTGCATTTCGCCTTCCGCGTTGATGATCTTCGCCCGCCGTTCCCGCTCCGCTTCAGCCTGCTTGGCAATTGCCCGCTTCATCTCCTCCGGCAGATCGATCTGCTTCACCTCGACATGCGACACCTTGATCCCCCAGGGGCCGGTGCTCCGATCGAGAATCTCCTGAATCTGGAGGTTGATTTTCTCCCGCTCGGAAAGGATTTCATCGAGTTCCATCTGACCGCAGACGCTTCTGAGCGTCGTCTGGGAAAGCTGAGACGTGGCCGTGAAATAATTTTCGATATTGACCACTGCGGAGTTGGGATCTATCACCCGGAAATAGACAACGGCATTCACCTTGATGGAGACGTTGTCATGGGTGATGACGTCCTGCGGCTGCACCTCCATCGTGATCGTCCGCAGATCAATCCTGACCATCTTGTCGATAACGGGAACGAGGATGATCAGCCCCGGCCCCTTCGTGGCGATAATCCGCCCGAGCCGGAAGATAACGCCCCTTTCATATTCGTTGAGCACCCGGATCGCCGACGCGAGAAACATCACAACCAGAACTATCAATACGACTAATGTGTACATAAATCCCTCCCCTTTATTTTTCTATTGGCTCAACCTTCAGCTTCAGATTGTCCACCCCGACGACCCGGACCGGGCTGCCGCCGGCAATAGGAACATCGCTGACTGCGTCCCAGTATTCGCCGCCCACCATGACTTTGCCCTCGGCATGAATATCCCCTATCGCCGCCCCTTCCTGCCCGACCATCCCCTCCTTGCCACCCTGCCGGGGCCTTAATTGAGCCTTCATCGCAACCCCGACAACGGCAACAAAAAAGAGCGACGTCAAGACAACCGCCGGAATCAGAACGCTCCAGGAAATCCGGAGCGATGAACCTGATGTGTTGAACAGCATCAGCGAGCCGATCAAAAGCGAAATAACCCCGCCGATGGAAAGAATCCCATGACTTACAATCTTTATTTCCGCGATGAAAAGAATTATGGCAAATATTATCAGCGCAATTCCCGCATAATTTATCGACAGCGTCTGCATCGCGAAGAAGGCCAGAATGAGTGATATCCCGCCGATCACCCCCGGCAGGATGACTCCGGGGGTCGAAAACTCAAAGTAGAGGCCGGCCAGTCCGATCAACAGCAGAATGTAGGCTATGTTGGGATTGCTGAGCGCGGAGAGAATCCGGTCCCTGTTCCCCATTGTCTTTTCATGGACAACGGCGCCGGCTGTCGCGATGATCCGCTTGACGCCGTTTACATCAACCTGCCGGCCCTCGATTTGCCGCAGGAGTGAATCTTCGTCAACCGCCACAATGTCGATCACGTTCAGCCGAAGCGCCTCTTCGGCGGTAATCGATTCGCTTTTTCTGACCGCCTTTTCCGCCCAGGCCTCGTTGCGCCCCCTTTTCTTCGCTATCCCCTGCACGTAAGCTGCGGCGTCATTTTCCACCTTCGTGCTCATCGTCTTGTCCATCGGCCCGCCTATGCCGATTCCGACCGGGTGGGCCGCGCCGATATTGGTTCCCGGGGCCATAGCCGCGACATGGGCCGCGGCGACTATGATCACCCCGGCGGAAGCTGCCCGGGCCCCCGAAGGGGCGACATAAACAATAACCGGCAACGGGGCGTTCAAAATCGCCTTGGCGATATCCCGCATCGCCGTGTCCAGCCCTCCCGGGGTGTCCATTCGGATTATCAGCCCCGCGGCGCCTCCCCGGGCCGCCTCGGCAATGTTTTTTTCTATATATCCGGCTATCGGGGGGGTAATCGCGGCATCGACAGAAATCAGATCAAAGACCGGCGCCTTTTGCGCGCTTGCAGGCAAAGGGGCGGCAACGCAAAAAAGCAAAGGGAGAAGCAGCAACATCGCCGTCATGCCGGCCCGCCCCCTCCGTGCCGCATGGGCGCCACGGGCAAAAATCCCCAGGCGCCTGACCGACCTCTTTGTTTCCGTATCGCCAAACTTACGCCTGTTTTCCCGGAGGGAATCGCCCCTTTTCTTCATGCATTCTCACCCTTCTTTCGCAACAACTCCATTATCTTCTGCACGTCTTCCCAAACCTGCTTCTTCGCCCCCGGATTTCTGAGCAGATAGGCCGGATGGTAGGTGGGCATCAGCGGTATACCCTGGTAATCATGAAAATGACCCCGCAACAGGGTAATCGGCGTCTCTGATTTCAAAAGCGTGCGCGCCGCAAAGCTGCCCAGGGCGCAGATTACCCTTGGTCTTATCGCCTCGAGTTGGCGGATGAGGAAAGGCTCGCAGGCGGCAATCTCCTCCGGCAGCGGATTGCGATTTCCCGGGGGACGGCATTTAAGGATGTTGCAGATGTAGACATCCCGGCGTTCGAGCCCCATCGCAACGATGATCTTGGTCAAAAGCTGCCCGGCACGGCCGACAAAGGGCCTTCCCTGGAGATCTTCGTCTCCGCCCGGCGCCTCGCCGACAAAAACCAGCTCCGCGGAGGGACTTCCCTCGCCAAAGACAATATTGCGGCGGCTTTCGGCAAGCGGGCAGCGGCGGCATTCGCCAAGCTCCTCCCGTGCCGCGTCCAGGACCCCTTCCCGACTGCCGGAAACCGTGGCCTCCCGAGGTCTTGCACACGGCAATTCGGAAGCCGGCAGCGGCCTGGTTTCGCCGGCGGGAGCGTCTTTCCCGGAAACGATATAGGAAAGCGGCAGCCCCAACTCCCGGTCGCCAAGCACCCGCTCTTTCAGGGAGCTGACCAGCAAGCGCAGCTCATCCCTCTCGTCCACATTATCGCCCACGTTGATATCCCTTTCACCCGGCGGGAACAGAATTTCGCCGGGCCGCATCTGCCCCGCCGCCCTCTGAATATTCCTGCCGGAACTCTTCTGAATCTGTCCGCATCTGATTTCAACGGTGCTTTTCAAGCACCCTGCATCCTCAGCGGCCTGACCGCTCCCGCATTTTTTTCACCCGGTCGAGGATAACGCCTGCCACTTCGAATTTGCTCAAAAGCGGAAACTCCTCGATGCCGCCATCCCGGTCAAGAATCCGGACAATATTCGTATCGCCTTGAAAACCGGCGCCCGCTTCAGTGACATCGTTGGCCACGATAAAATCCATCCCCTTGTCAAAAAGCTTCTTGCGGGCGTATTCAAGCAGATGGTCCGACTCCATCGAGAAGCCGACAACAATCCGGGATCCCTTTTGCCTGGCTATTTCGGAGATGATATCGGGATTGCGTTCCAGAAGGAGCGTCATCGGCCCTTCCTTCTTTTTTATCTTGGAATCCGCACAAACGGCGGGACGGTAATCGGCAACCGCGGCGGCCTTTATTACGACCGTTGCGGTTGCAAAATTGGTCAAAACGGCATCGCGCATCTGCAGGGCAGTCTTTACCGGGACAAAATCCACCCCCGCCGGCGGAGGAAGCGCAACCGGGCCGCTGATCAGCACGACCTTCGCGCCGCGGCGCCTGGCCGCGACGGCCAGCGCATATCCCATCTTCCCGGAGGAGTAGTTGCTGATAAAGCGAATCGGATCCAGCGGCTCCTGCGTCGGGCCGGCGGTAACAAGAATGCGCTCTTCCCGGAGATCCTTCCCGGCAGTCAGATACTCAACCTCTTCGGCGATGTCTACGGGTTCGGGAAGACGCCCACTCCCTTCGGTTCGGCAGGCCAGCTCGCCGTATCCGGGAGCCATTATAAAATAGCCGCGTGCGGACAGCTCGGCAAGGTTTTTCCGGACGATACCGTTTTCATACATGTTTACGTTCATGGAGGGACAGAATAAAACCGGTTTCGTTGTCGCCATAATGATTGTGCTGAGAAGATCATCGGCGATTCCCGCCGCCACCTTGCCGATAATGTTTGCCGTCGCCGGAGCGACAACAAGAAGATCGGCAAACTCGGCCAGGGTGATATGGGGTATCCCGGCAGGACCGGCGAGACTGAAAAGATCGGTGGCAACAGGGTGGTCCGACAATGTTTCAAAGGTAAGAGGGGCGACAAACCTGCAGGCGCTCCGGGTCATGACGACCCGGACATCCGCCCCGCGCCGGACAAATTCCCGGAGCAGCTCGGCGGCCTTGTAGGCGGCTATGCCCCCTGTTACACAGAGAACTATTTTTCTGTCCTTCAACATTTTAAGGGTCCCCCCGAGTCTGTTATCCGTATGTTTTTTAGCGTGCGGGTAACTTATAGCAATCCTCCCCAACAATATCAAGAAATTCATCCGCCCCGGCCCTTGCCCTTTCTTTCCGCCCACCCCGATCTTGCAATCCGCAGGGAAAAACGTTATAGCCCAGCCTCAAACTGGAGGAGGACAACAAATGAAGAAGAAATTCCTGTATATTGCCGTTTTAATTCTGCTGCACGCCGTCGGCGCCTGGTGGTTCTTCGGGACTATTGGCGAAAAAGGAAAACCTGCCGTTGAAATAGGCGCCGAGGCCGGTTTTATCGCCAGACAAAAGACAATCAGCGTTGTTTTCTCCGACAAGGGCCGGGGGCTCCGCCATACCGAGATAGCAATCATCCAGGACAATGTCCCCCACGTTCTCTCGACTGTCGATTACCCGGATAAAAACACAGCATCCAGGAAAGTGACTGTTACAATCGATACGGCCGCTCTGAAGCTGCATGACGGTCCCGCCACCCTGACGGCATCGGCAATCGACCACTCCCTCTGGAAAAACCGCACCGAGGTCGCGCTTCCCTCGCAGATCGACATCCTTCCACCCCAGATATATCTGCATACCGCACAGAATCATATCAACATCGGGGGCGCCGGAGTGATTTCCTACAACCTTTCCGAACCGGTTTCCCGAACCGGCGTCCAGGCCGGAGGGATTTTCTATCCGGGATATAAAACAACCCTTGCCGGGAAAGAGGCGTATGTGGCGTACTTTGCCCTGCCCGATGAAGCTCCTCCCGGGGGAGGCGCCTGGCAAATAGCCGCCCTGGCAGTCGACAACGCCGGCAATGAGACCCTGAACGCCATCCCGGCCCTGATCAAAAAAAAGAAATTCCACAGCGATAAAATAGTCCTGAGCGATGACTTCCTCAACCGCAAGATGCCGGAATTTCAGGCCACCATACAGGAATTGCGGGGGAAAACGCCCATAGACACCTTTATGGAAATTAATTCCCGCGTCAGAAGCGAAAATTTGCAGACAATCCAGAACTCGGCCCGGAAAACGGAAGGACGGCCTCTCTGGAGCGGAGTCTTTCTGCGAATGAAGGATGCCGCTCCGAGGGCTTCTTTCGGCGACCGCCGAACCTATTTTTACAACGGAAAGCAGATAAGTGAAAGCATCCACAACGGCGTCGATCTCGCATCGCTCGCCCATGCCTCAATCGAGGCAGCCAATGACGGGATTGTCCGTTTCACCGGCGCCATAGGCATCTACGGAAATTCAGTGATCATCGATCACGGGATGGGACTTTCAACTCTGTATTCCCATATGAGCGCCGTCCTCGTCAAACCTGGACAGGAGGTAAAGAAAGGAGAAGCGATCGGCGTCTCCGGCACAACAGGACTTGCCGGCGGGGATCATCTCCATTTTGGAATAGCTATCAATGGCCAGTTTGTCGATCCCGTGGAATGGTGGGATCCGCACTGGATCGCCGATAATATAACGAAAAAATTGGGGCTATAGGCCGTCAGCGCTTTTTAAGACTTCCCAATATCGCGGTGGGTTATGTTGACAAAATAATCTTTCCCCGAAAGATGGGCGCCCAGAAGATTGGCAATAACTACGGAACGGTGGTGACCGCCGGTGCAGCCGACGGCAATCGTGAAGCGGGATTTGCCTTCCCTTTCGTACATGGGAACAAGAAAATCCATGAAATCGAACAATTTTCCGGCAAAGGCCCGACCGCTTTCCGACTCCAGAACATAGTCGCGCACCCGGGAGTCATGGCCGTCGAAGGGACGAAGCTCATCGACAAAATGGGGATTGGGGAGGAAGCGCACATCCAGGATCATGTCGGCGTCAACCGGGAGACCGTAGCGGTAACCGAATGAGCCGACCTGAATTATCAGGCTTTTCTTCGCCGCCGAAAGAAAGTGCCGCTGGATGATATCCTTTAGCTGGTGGACATTGCAGGAAGAGGTGTCGATGATCCTGTCCGCCATCTTTTTCAGCGGGTCAAGCTTCTCCTTTTCGAGGCGGATCCCGTCCAGAATGGATCCCCGGGGGGCAAGGGGGTGAACCCTCCGGGTTTCACTGAAACGGTGCATGAGCACCTCGTCCGAGGCGTCGAGAAAAATGATCTCGATTCGATAGCCTTTTTCCTTCAGTTGCACAAAAATTTGCGGATATTTTTCCAGGAACTCGTTTTCCCTCAGGTCCATAACCATGGCGACCTGCGAAACCCCCTTGGCGGGCGCGGACTGAATGGCAAGGAACTCCGGAAGCAGAATAACCGGCAGGTTATCGACGCAAAAGAAGCCGATATCCTCCAGAGCCCTGATTGCAGTGCTCTTTCCTGAACCTGACAATCCCGTTATGACAACCACCTGCATCGACTGCATAATCAAACTCTCAACTAATCAGGTCTCATCGTCTTTTTCGGAGATAACCGCAAACAAATCACCCTTAAGCTTCGCCTCCGCAAGCTTCTTTCTGAAAACAGGATCCTTGAGCATTCTCGATATCCTGGCCAGCACCTTGAGGTGCAGACCGGCGGAATTTTCCGGAGCCATCAGCAGAAAAAAAAGGTGAACGGGCTTGCCGTCCATTGCCTCAAAATCAATCCCCTCCCGGCTTCTGCCGAAGGAAATCACCATCTCCTTCAGACCGGCCATTTTGCCGTGAGGTATGGCAACGCCCTCGCCTATGCCGGTACTTCCCAACCGTTCCCGGTCCAGCAGGATATCGAGCATCTCTCCGGAATCCAGAACCATCCCCGCTTTTTTAAACACTCCGGACAGCTCCGCCAGCACTTCTCCCTTATTTCGCCCCTTGAGTTCTTCCAGAACGAACTCCTGTTTGAGCATCTCGGTTATTTTCATGCTTAACGATCCTCAAAACTTAGCGGCTTGTTTCCAGCAACACAAATTTGCCGTCATCCCTCCGGTAGATTACATTAACGTTTTCCGTCAGTGAATCGCGATAAACCAAGAAATGGTTTTTGGTCGTTTCCATTTTCAGAACGGCATCATCGATGGACATCGGTTCCAGCACGATCTGGCGGGTCTCAACCACCTTTAAATCAGGATTTTCCTCACCTTCTTCCGACTGAGCATCGAACCCGGCATCGCCTCCCCGGGCAGCATTCGTTTTCAAATCGCGGATTCGCTCCTTATGTTTCTTCAACTGCCGCTCTATCTTTTCTATGGCGTTGTCAATCGCCATATGCATTTCCTTTTCCTCTTCCTTGCCATTGACGCTCAAACCATTGGACGACAGATTTATCTCCGCTGTATTCCGGAATTTCTCCACCGAAAGTATGACACGGGCATCTACTGGATCATCTATATACTTTTTCAGCTTTTTCAGCTTCTCCTCAGCATAGCCCCGTTGCCAGTCTTCCGCCTCATCCGCATTCCTGAATGTAACAGAAATCTTCATTATCCAATCCTCCTGTCTGTTGTTTACCTGCAAATTTACCAGAGGCAAACGGCATACCGCGCCCCGTCATAACCGTTTCATCGATATTTCTTTCTCATTGACGATGGCAGAACCCCCATTATGTCGCGGTATTTTGCAATCGTCCGGCGCGCTATCGTCAGTCCGGAAGCCTCAAGGGATGCGGCAATCTTCTCATCGCTCAGCGGCTTGCGCGGGTCCTCAGACGCGATCATCCTTTTTATCTCCTCCTGAACGCTTTTGGAAGAGATATCGTCACACCCGGACTTGTGGATGCCGCTCCCGAAAAAAAACTTCAATTCAAACATCCCCTGGGGAGAATACATATATTTGTTTGTAACAACCCGGCTTATCGTGGATTCGTGCATTTCCAGCTCGTCGGCAACATCCCTCAGTATCAGGGGTTTCAACGCCTCTATTCCCCGATCGAAAAAATCCCGCTGAAAACGCACAATACTTTCCGCCACCCGGCGAATCGTCCTCTGCCGCTGCTGAATGCTCTTGATGAGCCAGCTTGCCGCCTGCATTCGCTCCTTTATATACCTTCTGCCGTTATCCTGCCTTGTTTCACCCTTCGCGCCGCCGGTTATCTCCCGATAGTAATTGCTGATCCGCAATCGCGGCACTCCCTCTTCGTTGAGCAGAACCTTGTATTCATCCCCACTCTTGACAACATAAACATCAGGAATTATCGACTCGATCCGTTCCTCGTTATAAACGCTCCCGGGATGAGGGTCCATATTGCCGATTATCTTTGCTGCCGCGATCACATCCGTGACCGATTCTTTTAGTTTTTTCGCTATATGTTCGTAATTTCTTGTTTTCAGGTCATCGAGATGATGGATAATAATCTTCTCGACAAGAAAACGGGCCTCGCCTGCCAGTTTCGTCTGGATCAGGAGACACTCCCGCAGATCACGGGCAGCGATCCCGGGAGGATCAAATTCCTGAACCTTCCGGAGCACCTCTTCGGCAATGGCCGGCGTCGTTTTCGCGGCGTCGGCGATTTCTTCCAGACTGGCAGCCAGATACCCTTTCTCATCGATATTGCCGATAATCTGTTCGCCGGTTCGGCGTTCTTCCCCGGTAAATTGCGACAGCATAAGCTGCCACATCAGATGATCAGCAAGGGATGTTTTGCCGGCGACAGTCGTTTCCCAGAGGGGGGCGCTCTCTTCGCTGCGGCTGGCAGAGGAGAAGCCTGACGGCGCATAATCCTCGAGATATCCATCCCAGTCAAACTCTTCCCGGCCATCTCCCTCCCCCGTCAACTCTTCCTGGCTCCGGACAGCACTCAGCCCTTCCGGGGGCGCGTCTTCGCCATTGGCCTGCTCGATCTTCGCCTCTATTTCCGGAATTTCATCAGAGGCGATTTCCTCAAGAAGCGGATTTTCCTCCATCTCCTGGTTGACGGCATCGACCAAATCCAGGCGCGACATTTGCAGCAGCTTTATTGCCTGCTGCAACTGCGGAGTCATGATCAACTGCTGGGTCAATTTTAAATTCTGTCTCAGTTCAAAGGCCATCGTTTCCCGGGTTCTTCCTTTTTAAAATCTGAAGTCGGCGCCAAGATACAACTTGCGCGCCATTTCGGATGCGGCGATAAAATCAGGCGTTCCCTCAACAAGTATTTTTCCTTCATTTACGATATACGCGCGATCGCATACGGAAAGGGTCTCCCGCACATTGTGATCGGATATGACGGTCCCTATTCCCTTGTCCCGGAGACGATTGATGATTTTTACGATATCGGCAACGGCAAGCGGATCAATACCGGCAAAGGGCTCGTCGAACAGAATATATTTGGGCGATGTTACCAGCGCCCTCGTAATTTCCACCCGGCGCCTCTCTCCTCCGGAAAGGGAATAGGCCATGCTGTCCGCCAGTTGCGTCAGATCAAGCTCAGCCAGAAGGATGTGCAAACGCTCCTGTCTTTCTTCCGGGGAAAGGGGCAGGGTTTCCAAAATAGCCAGAATGTTGTCCCGCACAGTCAGCTTGCGGAAAATCGACGGCTCCTGCGGCAGGTAATTCAAACCGCTTCTGGCCCTCATATACATGGGGCTGTCGCTTATATCGACGTCATCGAGGGAAATAGCCCCTCCGTCAGGCTTTATCAGCCCCACTATCATGTAAAACGTCGTCGTCTTTCCGGCGCCGTTTGGCCCCAAAAGGCCGACAACCTCGCCGGGGCAGACCTCCAGATCGATCCCGTCGACCACCCTTCTTTTATTATATATTTTTACGAGGCCGGTAGCCGTCAGTTTTCCCATGCATGCCCCTTATAAATAACCACGGCTATCCATCATTGTTTATCCCCGGGATAGATCGTCGCCGAAACTCGCCTTTTTTCAACTCCTTCGACAACACCACGGTTTTCTTCGAGAAAAATAACGACCCTGTCCCCCTTGATGATATTTTTCCCCTCTTTCAGAACGGCATCGCCGGTCATCGTGATCTTCTGGGCCTCCTGATCAAAAACGGCAGCATCGCCAGTGGCCACCCGTTCACCCTCGCGGACCGTCACCTTGCCTTCCGCCTCAATTTTTTCCACGCTGCCCGAATCTTCGACTGCAGCGGCAGACGTTCCGGCCGCTTTTTTATCCTCCCTGTAATGGACCGTCAGGCGCTCGGCATGGATAGTCCGTCCCCCCTGAGAAGCAACGACATTCCCGGAAAACACAACGATCCGCTTGTTGTTGAATGCCTCCAGACGGTCAGCGTCAACCTGCAGCGGCTGATTCCTGTTGAGCGCGCCTTTCGGCTTTGCCTGGCCCCATACTCCCGCCGGGGCTACTATCAGCGCCAATAAAATACCGACAACCACGGTCTTTCTTACAATATCTCCTGTCATCTTCTCCATTTCCCTGCTATTGGGGCAAAGACTTCGCCCGTACCTGCGACAGAATGACAACCCTTTCTTCCTTCAGCGCAAAAAACATTCCTACGCCGTTTACCGTTATATTTCGGGTCTTCATGACGACCGGCTGATCCGTCTCGATCCTCTTGAGGGCATCCCTGTAGTTCAGCCGCTCTGTCTGGAAACTGTCGCCGCTTTCCGAGACCAGCAAGACGTTTCCCTCCAAATTCAAATCCTTCGAGACTGTATTCAGTCTTCCCCTGTCGCCGCTCATCATGAAAACGCGGCCATCTTTCATCACCGCCCGGGCCTTGATCTTCTCGAACAGGGCAAGGTCTTCCTGCTTTCGATAGGAAGCCGAATCCGCCGTTATCTCCCATTTCATGCCGGAGCTGCCCACCTGCGTATAGTGAACGCTTCTGGCCTGCAAATCCACCTTGTCTGCCATTTTCTCAAGCAGCGCCTTTCGGGGCGTCTTCCCGACAAAGACAAAATAAACCGTCGCCGCCGACAATGCCAAAACCAGCAGTAAAACTGCGAGAAAAGTTTTTTTTCCGGCATTCATAATCAACACGCTGTCGCGAGCCAACAAACAAAAAGCAGCTAAAATATTCCGTTCAGCTTCGGGATGACTCTACCATCCGCGGCAGCGGATGTAAAGATTAAACCTTTTCCGTCATCTGCCCGTCAAATCCATAGTGCGCCCCTACATCAACCCACCGGTTCTGCGCCTTCAGAATCATTTCACACGCCTCCCGGACAGCCCCCCGCCCCCCGGGACTGGTTGTAACATAATCGGCGACTTCCCTGACCTCCCGGACGGCATTGGCAACGGCAATCGAAAAGCCCGCCTTCTTCATGATGGGAATATCGACAATATCATCCCCGATACTGGCTGTAGCCTCCGGGGGGATTTTCCGCCTCTTGATAATTTCTTCAAAAATTTCACCCTTGTCCCAGACGCCCTGATGAACCTCGGCAATTCCAAGATCGGCCGCCCGCCATTCAACCGCCCGCGATCTCCTGCCGGTAACAAGAACAACATCTATCCCGTACCGGAAAAGCAGCTTCAGCCCGTGGCCATCCCTGACATCGAACTGCTTGCTCTCCAGCCCTTCATCGTTGACGATTATCCTGCCATCGGTCAAGACCCCGTCCACATCGGAAATAAAGAGCCTGACCTGCCGCATCTTGTTGAGAAGTACCTCTTCCGCTATCTTCATCGCCATTTACTGCAACCTTTCCCTCTCTCGCGGATTCATATAAAAGCGTCCGCCCCCATTGCAGGCTCCCCGTTCGCCTTGCGCCGGCCCCGGATCGGCGCAACGGTCTGATTCAGCGCAAATCCGAACGAACGACCGCGTCAATTTTCAAGAGCACAGTCAGCAGCGCCGGCAGACTTTCAATAGCCAGGGAATTGGGACCGTCGCTCAAGGCCCGGTCGGGGTCCGGATGAACCTCAAAAAACAGCCCATCTACACCCGCCGCCACCGCCGCGCGGGCGAGGAAGGGGACCATCGCGCGGTCGCCTCCCGAGGCGGTTCCGGCGGCGCCGGGCAACTGAACGCTGTGGGTGGCGTCAAAGATCACCGGATATCCTGTCTTCCGCAGAACAGGCAAAGAACGAAAATCAACCACGAGATTGTTGTATCCAAAAGAAGCCCCTCTTTCGGTAAGCAGGATGTTCTCGTTGCCCGCGGCTGCCGCCTTTTCTGCTATATGGATTGCATCCTGCGGGGCAACAAACTGTCCCTTTTTGATGTTCACCGCCTTTGCCCGGCGGGCGATTTCCATTATGAAATCGGTCTGACGACATAAAAATGCCGGAACCTGCACCACATCGAGGATTTTTGCAGCCGGAACAATCTCCTCGAACCGATGGACATCAGAAAGGACCGGAATGCCGAGCTCTTTGCGAACCCTGGCCAATATCTCCAGACCGCGGCTCAAACCCGGGCCACGGTAGGAGTTATGCGAGGTCCTGTTGGCCTTATCGTACGACGCCTTGAAAATAAGGGGCATGCCCAATTCAGCCGTGATCTTCTTCAACTCTCCGGCAATGCCCATTGTCGTTTCCTCATCTTCGATAACGCATGGCCCGGCGATAAGTACCAGCGGCGCCCCCCCGCCAATTTCAAAGTCGCCTATTTTTATCTTTTTCATCGGCAATCCTCATTTCTCCTGTTTTTCAGCATTACCCTCCGATGGTTGGAAAACCGGGAGCCATACCCCCTCATACGCGACAATCAGCCGTTCGTTTTTCTTGACAGATAAAGTTATTTGACTGCATCCCGTTGAGAGAGCTGCTATCCTGCTGCTTCTGCCGCATTATCATGATCTTTATCCGGGGAATATTTTTTGCGGCAGTTTGCGACTCGGGATTCAGACGGTAAGCCGCCGTGTAAGAATTGAGCGCCTCCGGCAAAAGCCCCTTCTTTTCATAGGCCGCCCCCAAATTGACATGGGCGTCGTAATCCTCGGGATCATATTTCAGCGACAGGAGACAGTACTCGATCTGCTTGTCAGTGTCGCCTTTCAGCCCGTACAGATAAGCGGCGCCCGAATACAGAGATGCCTTCCGCGGGTTTAATTTGATAAGCTTCCGGTAAACGCCGAGCGCCTTGTCATAGTTTTTCTCCCGGCTGTAGATTTCCAATAACCTGGTCAAGTCCCCTTCCGCCGGTTTCTGGGTTGCCATCTTTTCATACAGGGCCTTCTCTTTCCGGATATTTCCCCCCTGCGCATAGATTTTTCCCAGATTGGCCCGGACTTGCGGATCAGTCTCTCCGTACCGGACGGCCTTTTCCCAGTTTTCCGCAGCCCGTCCGGACTGTTTCAGCGCCGCATAAGAAAAACCAAGACGGGTATAGAGCGCGGCTTTACGGGGATTTTTCCGGATAATTTTTTCGTAGAGAACAGCCGCCTCCTGGTATTTCTTTTCAATAAAACGGATATCGGCCAGCCTTCCGGCTGCCTCATAATCGTTCGGGTTCAGTTTCAGCGCCTCTTTATACTCCGCCCCCGCCTCGGCAAATTTCTTTTCCTTTTCATAGGCGACTGCCAGATTGAAATGAATTACCGGGTCCCCCGGCTTCAGCGCAACGGCCTTTCGATAATTGGCAATCTCTTCCCGGCGATTTCCCCTGGCCCCCCAGGCAAAGCCGAGATTGGCATAAATGGCGGCCTCCCGCGGCTTTCTTTTCAACATCTCTCCGTACAGCTTGATCGCCCCGTCGAAGTCCCCTGTCTTCAATAAAATGCCGCTCAGAGAGACCGCCGCCGGCTCTGCATGCGGCGCTTTCTCCAGTACGAGGCGGTACTGCTTTGCAGCCATACCCGGATTCCCGCTTTTTTCATAGGCTTCCCCCAACATGTAAAGAACATCCGGATTGCCGGGAAGCAGTTTCAACGCCGCTTCGCTGGCGGAAATTGCCTTTCCCCAGTTTCCGAGACCTCCCCATGCCCTGGCGATATCCGCCAGCAACTGGCCATCACCGGGGTTGACGGCAAGGGAGCGCTGCCCCATTCGGATTGCCTCGTCGTAGGCGCCGGTTTTAAGGAAACACTGAACGAGCCCTGACAGTGCCGAAGCGTCATCAGGCTTCAACCTCAGGACCTCTTTATACTGGCCGATCGCCTCCGCCGTCAGGCCTGACTTGAAATAAAGAGCCCCCAGCATCCGGCGCACATTCGTATCTTCCGGGGTCATCTTGGCGGCCCGCCTGAGATAGTCTATCTGGATCTTGAGATTCTTCGATTCGCGGGCGTAACGAAGCCAGTCCTGGGGCATCACAACCACCCGGATCGGTATTGACGCAAGCAGACTGTCCTTGTAGAATACCCGGAAGTTCAGCTCCCCGCCTCCTTTTCCGGCGCCCTCGCCTTTCCCCCCCGACACTGTCTTATCGACAAGCTCCACCCCTTTTACAAGCCTGCCAAAATCATCCCGGCTGCCGGTCCCCTCAATGTCCACACTCAACCCCCCGCCGGCCAGGACATCGGTTTCGATCTTTTTGACGATAAATTCATCCCGGTAGGAAACGTCGAATACATCTCCTGCCTTCAGGATGTATTCATTCCCGTTTTTTTCCACGACCAGCGAATAGAAATGCGGCGTTCCGGAAAAAACGAAAAAAGCGATCGTGTTTTTAGTCCGGATCAGCGCTGCCGCAACCGCCCTTGTCTTTTCCGGCAGCAGATACCCGGCGGCAAGGATGGAGGAAACCGCCAGCAGCAGGACAAGCAGAGCGAAAAACCCCGTCCGGCCGATCCTTAAATTTTTTCTTTTCTCTCTCGGCGTCCGACCCGATTCATATTCCATTGCTATCCCTGTCCGCTCTCATTTTTTCACCCCCGGGGATGGTGCCGGCGATGCACCTCCTTAAGCCTTTCCCGAGTCACATGCGTGTATATCTGGGTGGTTGAAATATCGGCATGCCCGAGCATGATCTGCACGGAGCGTAAATCCGCCCCTCCCTCCAGAAGGTGTGACGCGAAGGAGTGGCGAAAGGTGTGGGGGTGAACCCTCTTTGCCAATCCGGCCCGTGCGGCATATCCCTTGACGATCTTCCAGAAACCCTGCCGGCTCAATCCCTGTCCAAAACGATTCAGAAACAGCAGATTGCAGTTGCCGCCCTTGAGAAGCAGCGGCCGGGCAATTTCAATGTATTTTTTTGTCTTGTCCGAGGCTGTCCTGCCGATCGGCACAATCCGCTCCTTTTCCCCTTTGCCGGAAGCAACCAGATATCCGATATGCCAGTTTATGCTGTTCATGGTAAGCCCGATCAGTTCCGAAACCCGAATGCCCGTTGCATACATCAGTTCGAGCATCGCCCCATCCCGAAAATCCGCGGGGGTTTCGGCGCCCGGCTGGGACAGAAGGGCTGCCATCTCCTCCCTGCTCAGCGCCTCCGGAATCCGCGACCAGGTTTTGGCGAGTTCTATATGGGACAGGGGGGTGTGGTCAATCTTTTTTTCCCTGAGCAGATATTTGTAGAACCCTCGCAGCGCGGCAAGCGACCGGTTCATCGAATTTGCCGAAAGCCCGAAACTGTGAAGGGCCGTCAGGTAAGCAACTGTCTCTTCCGTGCCTGTCTTCTCCAGCCCGACCACCCCGCGCTCCGTCAAAAATTTCGCATAGCGAACCAGATCGCGGCTATAACCGTCAATCGTGTTCGGGGAAGCCCCCTTTTCGACAATCATGAAATTCAGATACTCGTCGATCAGGCTGTACATTCTTTATCTGTCTCTTTCCGCAGTTAATTTCTCTTCCGGGGCATAATCAGCTTGCTGCCAACATAAAGCAGGTCGGGACGCTTGATACTATTCAGCTTCTTTACAGCTTCAGCCGTTGTCCCGTGACTTGCGGCAATCGAATATAATGTATCCCCGGCTTTTACAGTATAAGTTCCTGCTGACGGCTCAGCATCGCCGGACTCTCCTGCATTCCCCGAAAACGGCGGAAGAAAATTCTCGATGGATTGGGCCGCCGCAAGCGCTATTTTCTCCTGGAAGCCCTCATTTTTCAGCAGTTTCTCCTCTACGGGGTTAGAGATAAAAGCGGTTTCCAGCAAAACTGACGTGATCTCGGGAAGTCTCAGCACATACAGGGGCGCCTCCTGAACATCGCCAAATTTAACACCGTTGAACGACTTCATTTTGCTCAGCAAAATACGCCCGAAACTCCGGGACTGATTCTTGACATGGGTCTGGAACATATCGAGGATGATCGGATCGGAGACATCGCTTTGCTCTCCTGCAGGAACCCCTCCGATCACATCGGCCAGGTTTTCGTTATCGGCAAGAATCCTTGCCGCCTCGCTGCTGGCGGCCCCGGCGGCGATGCAATATACCGAACTGCCCCGGGCCGCCCTGTTTCTGGCCGCATCCGCATGGATACTCAAAAAAAGATCAGCGCCATGTTCCCTTGCAATCATCAGTCTCTTTTTAAACGGCACATAATAATCGCCATCCCGGGTCAAGAAGGCGCGATACCCATTTTTTTTATTAATAATATCGCGGAGCTTTCGCGAGATATCCAAAACGACGTCCTTTTCGTACGTGCCGCCCTTCCCAACGGCGCCGGGGGCATCCCCCCCATGGCCGGGATCGATAACCACAACCCGCTCCCTTTTGCCGTCCCCTGTTTCTTCGCGCTTCGGTTTCGCCTTCTTTCCCGTTTCCGGCAGAAGAATATCAACGACAATCCGCTCCGGCTTGTCGAGAAACTTTTTCAGTCTGAAAACGTTTGTCTGCAAATTTTCTGACAGGCTGATTTCTATAATTACCCTGGAGGGGGGCAACGCGGCCAGAAAAACCGTCTTCAAGCCCGGTTTGTTGAAAACCTTCAAACCGGCAAGAGAGGCGCTCAGGAAGGCATTCTCAAGAATGAGCGTAACCTGCCGGTCTCCCCTTTCAATGCGGAAATCGGCATCATGACTTGTATCGATGACGAAGCGGGTATGGTCGGGCGCCACCCAGTGACGAACGCTCAGAATTTCGGTCGGCGCCGCAGTGCCGGCCGCAACTGCAGAGACAGCGATCCCTGCCAGCAGAAAAAATATAACCCTCCCCATCCGGAGCATCCCTGCACCTCCCTTGAGCTGCTTCTATCAGCTTGGCGCGGGAAATTCAATCCCATCGGGAAAATTTGATTGACAAATCCCGCCATTAATGACATTGATGCCGCCGTTTTAATGACGACAGCGCCTGTAAAAAAGGTTGATTATCGTTGCGACCATTTGTATATATTACAGATCGCTGTCAGGGTCAGGGGGCGATTAGCTCAGATGGATAGAGCGCTGGTCTCCGGAACCAGAGGCCGTGGGTTCGAATCCCACATCGCCTACCAATAGCGTCAGGGGGTGGCGCCGACAAGGGCGCCACATCAACTCTTCGGAGTTAAACACACGGAGTGTCTCCTTGCCTGCATTCGGAATGCGGGCTATAGAGCCGAAAGGAGGAAGTGAAATTGAGGAAATATGAAACCATTCTGATCGCCAATGCGGATTTGCGCGATGACGAACAAACCGCCCTCATTGCCCGGTACAGTGGAATCGTTACCGGTCAGAAAGGCATCCTGATAAAGGGGGATTGCTGGGGCAAACGGAAACTGGCCTACGCCATAAAGAAGCAGGCCCGGGGCATTTACATTCTGCTGGAATATGCCGGGGCAGGCGCGGTTGTCGACGAGCTGGAAAGAAATCTCAAGATCGACGACCGGATTCTGAAATTTATGACTATTCTCAAGGAAGACGGAATTGATCCCGTTGCACTGGAAAAGGAACTGGCCGAGCTAAAACAGAAGAAGGAAGATGAAAAAAAGGCTCCACCTCCTGCCGAGGGCATCTCCCCCAACCCGGAAAGTGACCAGCCGGAAAAGGATGCTGAGACAGCAGAACCGCTCAACGAAGATGCAGTAACCGCCGCAAAGGAGGAAATTTAATCATGGCTTTCACACCCGCAACAAGAACGCCGGGCAAGGGCCCCCGCACTCAGAAAAAGTTCTTCCACAAAAGGAAGTTTTGCCGTTTCTGTACGGACAATAACCTGAATATTGAATACAAGGACCCCCAGACCCTCCGCGAGTTTATAACCGAGCGGGGCAAGATAATGCCGCGCCGGATAACCGGAAACTGTGCAAAACATCAGCGGGAGATCACCGTTGCGATAAAAAGGGCAAGAACGATCGCCCTGCTGCCTTTTGCCGTCTCCGAAGGATAAATAACGCTGAAACAGGACTGGCTCAGAACTTGATATTGGCAAGAACCCTTGACAACGATTTGCTGCAGGGATGGATGGTGCTTACCGCCACCTTCCTCTTCGTGGCCCTGGTTCCTTTCATAGGGCCGCTCGTTGTCGTCCTGACCCCTCTGCCCGTGCTTTATTATGCCTCCCATCTGGGAAGGCTCCGGGGGATTTCGGTCCTGGCGGCGGCGTTTTTGACGTCGTACGGCATTCTTGCCGTCATGAAGCAGCACGTCAATTTGCCGACGCCGTTCATGATCGCCATCACGGGACTCCTGCTGTCAGAGGTGCTAAAGCGCAATTATTCTTTTGAGAAGACAATTCTGACGACTTCTCTGGCGTTGTTTTTTTGTGGCTCAGCCTTTATACTGCTGCGCTCCTGGCAGGCCGACATCGCACCCTGGAAGCTGATAGAGGGTTATGTGGCTGCTTTAATAAAAGAAAATATTGAACTTTACAGCCAGTTGAATATTTCTCAGGAGCAAATCAAGGTGATCCGTGAAAACACCGGACAGATCACTCGCTTTTTTGCCGGTGTTTTCCCCGCCCTGGGTATCTCGGGAAGCGTGCTTACAGTATGGGCGAATCTGCTGGCGGGACAGATGTTATTGAAGTTCCGGAAGTTTTCCTTTCCCGAATTTGGAGATCTGACTTTATGGAAAGCGCCGGAGCGGCTGGTCTGGATTTTTATAGCCGCGGGAGGAATGCTGTTTTTTCCCGTGGAAGGCATTGTCATCTTCGGGATGAATCTGCTGATTCTTCTCTGCATGATTTACATGTTTCAGGGTTTGGCAATTGCAGCGTTCTTTTTCCGGAAGAAGCAAATCCCGCGGATGTTCAGATTCTTCTTCTACGGACTGATCCTTATTCAGCAGTATATGCTGATAATAGTTGTTGCCCTGGGCCTTTTTGACCTGTGGATTGATTTCCGCAAACGGATAAAGGATTTAAACCAGACGGATGCAAACCAATAATTATGATGACGGCATTCAATGCCGCCATCCTCAAAGGAGGAAAAAATGAAAATCATTTTAAATCAGGCGTTAGACACTCTCGGAAAGGCCGGCGATCTGGTCAAGGTTGCCGACGGATACGCCCGCAATTACCTGATCCCCAAAGGGCTGGCCTCCGAGGCGGACGGCAGGAACATCAAGGCCTTTGAACATGAAAAGAAACGGATAATGGTTCAGGCTGAAAAGGACAGGAAGAAGGCCGAAGAGTTCGCAACCAGGCTGGGGGCGATAACCTGCACGATAGCGCGGCGTTCCGGTGAACAGGAAAAACTTTTCGGTTCCGTCGGCGCCAGGGACATCCAGGAGGCGCTTCAGCTTTTGGGAATCGAAGTAGACAAAAGGAACATAATTCTGGATGAGCCGCTCAAGGCGCTGGGCGAGTTTCCGGTCCGCATCAAAGTCGGAGGCGGAACCGCCGCCGAAATAAAAGTAGCCATAGTTGCAGAAGAATAAACAATTTCAAAAAAGTCCGACTGGCGCTTTTTAAATGAAAGACATAGACGTATCATTACACAAGATTCCCCCGCAAAACCTCGAAGCGGAACAGTCCATTCTGGGGGGAATTCTGCTGGACAATCAGGCGCTGAATGCGGTCATGGAGGTTCTTACCCAGTCTGATTTTTACAGCGACGCCCACCGCAAGATTTTCGCCTCGATAATCGAGCTGAACAACCGCAGCGAACCAGCCGATCTGATAACGCTCAGCAATATCATGAAGGATCAGAAAAAGCTTGACCAGGTAGGGGGGATATCCTACCTGGCTTCGCTGGTCGATAACGTCGGGTCGGCGGCCAACATCGCCTATTATGCAAAAATAGTCAAAGAAAAGAGCATCCTGCGCAGCATGATAGGCGCGGCGACGGAGATTCTCAATAACAGCTACGACGTGGGGACGGATGTCGATCAGATCCTGGATAAGGCGGAACACGTCATCTTCGAGATCTCCGAAAACAAGATACGCCCCTCTTTTTCCCCGATTCGCGAGATACTGAAAGACAGTTTTCAAACCATTGAAAAACTGTACGCGAATAAAGAGCTGATCACCGGGGTAGCCACCGGGTTCGACAAGCTGGACGAAATCACCTCCGGCCTGCAAAGATCCGATCTGATCATTATCGCCGGTCGGCCAAGCATGGGGAAAACCGCCTTTGCCCTGAACATAGCCCAATACGCGGCGCTGGAAACAGGCGTACCGGTGGCGATCTTCTCGCTGGAAATGGCCAAGGAACAGCTTGTCATGAGAATGCTCGCGGCCGAGGCCCGAGTCGATTCGCAGCGTCTGCGCAAAGGGTTTCTCGGAGAAACTGATTGGCCGAGACTGACAGATGCCGCCGGACATCTGTCCGATGCCCCGATTTACATTGATGATACGCCGGCGATTACCGTCATCGAAATGAAGGCAAAATCGCGGCGCCTGAAGGCGGAAAATGGGCTGGGACTTATCGTTCTTGATTACCTGCAGCTCATGCGGGGAAGCGCCTACCGGGATTCGCGCGAGCAGGAAATTTCGGAAATCAGCCGCTCGCTGAAGGCCCTCGCCAAGGAACTCTCCGTGCCGGTCATTGCCCTGTCCCAGTTAAACCGAAAGGTGGAGGACCGCACCAATCGCCGGCCAATGATGGCGGATTTGCGGGAATCAGGGGCAATTGAACAGGATGCGGATGTCATTGCCTTCATCTATCGCGACGACGTGTACAACAAATCGGATGACAATCCGGAAAAGGGAATCGCCGAAATAATCATCGGCAAACAACGAAACGGGCCTACCGGCATCGTGAAACTGGCCTTTCAGGAAAAATACACCCGTTTTGAAAATCTGGCAATTGTCGCAAAGGAATAAAATCAGCCCTCCAGCAGTTTGGTCTCCTCCCGCAGATACGGAATGGCGAGGGCCATCTTTTTCAATGCCTGCTTTTCTATCTGCCTCGCCCTCTCCCTGGTAACCCGAAAGTGGTCCCCCACCTCCTGCAGGGTCAGCGGGTTATCGGCCATGACCCGGTTGCGGATGATAAAACTTTCCTTATCATTCAGTTTGGCAAGAGCCCCGGCTATGTTGCGCTGGACGATGGACATCTCCTCTTTTCTGATAAGGGACGTTTCCTGATCCTCTCCGTCATAGGCCAGATAATCCATATGAGTGGATTCGCCCTCGTCATTGACGGCCGTGTTAAGCGACAGATCGCGACTCCCCATTCTTGTTTCCATCTCCGCAATCTCTTCCGCCTTGACTCCCAGTGATTCCGCTATCTCTGAAAATTCGGCGTGCTTTTCGGAGAGGGTTTCCAGCGTTTTTCTTGCCTGCCCCAGCTTGAAAAAAAGCTTCCGCTGAGTCTGGGTCGTGCCTATCTTTACCAGACTCCACGATTTTATAAGATAATTCTGTATGTAAGCGCGGATCCACCAGACAGCGTAGGAAATCAAGCGGTACCCCTTGTAGGGGTCGAACTTCTTTACGGCGTGCATCAGGCCAATGTTGCCTTCCTGAACAAGATCAGGAAGTTTCATCCCGTAATTCCGATATTCATGGGCAATTTTGACTACAAAGCGCAGATTCGAGACAACGAGTTTCTCCGCCGCCTGCATATCATTGTATTTTTTGAACCGGACGGCAAGTTCGAACTCCTCTTCAGCCGTCAGGATGGCAAACCGATTTATTTCCGCAATATAGACATCAAGCGTCCCCGTAACAGCCGGAACCTGCAAAGCAGAACCTCCTGTAATTCAACAGATTAAAATCATGGCAAACAAACATTCCCCATGAGGCGATAGACAAATTGCACCCCAACCCCCTTGCCCTGTCGCCTCCACAAATGATTTTTCACCGGCTATCCTGTCCGGAATTAACTGCCAATAAAAGCCCTTCCGGAACGAAACGCCACCGCGCAGGATTGCCCATCCAGCGATTATCATTGTTACAGCTAACGCAATTCCACCTGAATATCAAGTCCAAATGCACTTTGCTCACTCGCGCGTCAGGCAGAGATAGATTCAGGCCAGCGTAAAATCTGTTTTGGCAACTTCTTTCAATAGCCCGAGCAAGCCCACGGTAATTTTGTTCTCCGTACAAGTACCTGATATTACATATGTACCGAAAATTACAAATCCGCTCTGTTCGGCTTTTATCGGTTAGAACAAATTTATCCTGCGAGCAAGCCCTTGGCGATTGTAATTTAATCAAATCTGGTGTATGCTCCCTCCCAATTACGGATAAGGAGGATATCATGAAGATTTTCATCGTATATTATT
>CAZKHU010000009.1:17440-47645 GCA_964552725.1 uncultured Syntrophus sp. | reverse complement strand
CATTCCCGAATGTCTCTATCGGGAATATGGTTTTTCAAGCAGTTAGAACCGGATTCCCGCTCAGAATCGTTGCGGGAATGACAAGAATGGGGAGTTTTGCAATTACCTCAATTGTTTTTAGCATTGACATGACAATGATGAAGGAGTAGAAGCCCCCATTATGTTTAAACTTGTTAAAAAAATAGTTTCCACCCATAGCAACATCGTCTCGCTGAATTCTGCGGATTGTGAACAGACGGAGATCACTGAAACTGGCAGAAAGATTGAAGAAAAGGTAAAGCGTCTCTTCAGGGGATCGCTGGCCATCAGACAGGTGGACGCAGGCTCCGACAATGCCGCCGAGCAGGAACTGGTCGCTTTGTCCAATCCTTTTTACGATGTTGAACGGTTCGGGATCCATTTTGTCGCTTCGCCCCGGCACGCCGACATGCTGATCGTTACCGGGCCGGTTACCAGAAACATGGCAGAGGCGGTAAAGCGGGCGTATGCCGCGACGCCTGATCCCAAGATAGTTGTGGCGCTCGGCGATGACGCCATTGACGGCGGCATCTATCGGGGCAGTTATGCGGTGCTGGACGCGGTTAAAAACGTCATCCCGGTTGATTACGAGATTCCGGGCGACCCGCCCTCCCCCAAAACCATTCTCTGTCATTTGGTGAAAATATTGGACGGAGTCCCTGCGGCAAACTGATCATGAACGAATTTATCATATCGCCGGACGGCTTTATGGTCTTGCTGCTGTTATTTCTGCTGGGGGCAGTCGGCTCGGCGCTGCTGAAGAATAATGACGAGTCGGCCAACTACTGGGGCAGCTTCTTCGCGGTGGCCGGGTCGCTTTGGGGAGTCTTCTTCGGACTTGGGTCGCTTTTTGCCGCCCGGCCCCTCTTATTTATCTTCGGGACCTTCCCCTTTTCACTTTTGCAGTTCTCCTTTCTGATCGACAAGCTCGCAGCCTTTTTTATTTTTGTGATCTGCCTGATCGCCCTCTTCTGCTCGCTCTACGGCATTGACTACGTCAAGCACTACTACCGCAAATACAGCCTCGGTTCGCTGGGATTTTTTTATAACATCTTTATCATCGGGATGCTGCTCGTGGTTACCGCGACTAACGGACTTTTTTTCCTGTTCGCCTGGGAGATCATGTCGGTCACATCTTTTTTTCTGGTCATCTATGATCGCCATGAACCGGAAAACATCAGGGCAGGCCTTCTTTACCTGGTCATGACGCATGTGGGCACCGCCTTTATTATCGCGGCCTTTCTGCTGCTTTACAAATTTACCGGCTCGTTCGAATTTTCGTTGATCAGAAATGGGGCGGGAACGATTCCCGGCACGGTCAAAAACGCCGTCTTCGTCTTGTCGCTCGTCGGCTTCGGCACAAAGGCCGGCATTATCCCGCTGCATATCTGGCTCCCCGGCGCACACCCGGCGGCCCCTTCGCACGTCTCGGGGCTGATGTCCGGCGTGATGATCAAAACCGGGATCTATATGATGATCAGGGTTTTTCTCGATCTTCTTCAGCCTTTTCCTTTGTGGTGGGGGATGGTTGTGCTCATCACCGGCGCGGTTTCGTCGCTGCTGGGCGTTCTGTATGCCCTGACCGAGCATGACATCAAAAAACTTTTAGCCTACCACAGCATCGAAAATATCGGGATCATCCTGCTGGGTCTCGGGAGCGCCCTCACCTTTCTTTCCCTCCAGTTGCCGGCGCTCGCCCTGCTCGGTTTGGTTGCCGCCCTTTTTCATACGTTAAACCACGCGACCTTCAAGTCGCTCCTTTTTCTTGGCGCCGGTTCGGTGATTAATCAAACGCACACCCGAAACATGGAGGAATATGGCGGTCTTATCAAATCCATGCCGCAGACCGCGCTGCTTTTTTTAATCGGTTCCATGGCCATCACGGCGCTGCCGCCCTTTAACGGATTTTTCAGCGAATGGCTCACCTTTCAATCGCTCTTCCAGGGAATCGCGACGCCGAATTCACAGGTAATCTGGATATTCGTAATAGCCGCAGGCGCGCTTGCCTTTACCGGCGGACTGGCGCTTGCCTGTTTCGTCAAGGCCTTTGGCGCGATCTTTCTCGCCCGCCCCCGCAGCGACGAGGCGAAGCACGCCGCAGAATCCTCTCCCTTTATGCTCGCCGGAATGTGGTCGCTGGGGGCGCTTTCGCTTTTATTCGGGGTTGGTTCCGGCTATGTTTCTCAAGCGCTTCAGGTCGTTGGAGGCGAGCTTACGGTCTTCCAAAATCTTCCTTCCCCATTCTTGCACGCGGAAGGGGGTTGGATCGCGGCCGGCGACTTTTCCTCCGTCTTTGCGCCGGCAATATTTCTTGCCTTGCTGCTGGCGCTTTTCGCCGTTGTCTTTGCCGTCAACCACCTTATCAGCCGGCGGCAGGCCATAAGGACCGGCCCCACCTGGGATTGCGGCACAGATCTGACGTCCCGCATGGAAATTACCTCCACCGGTTTCGCTCGCTCCATCATCCTTATTTTTAAGGGAATACTGAAACCAACCATGCAAAAAGCGATTGAATATCGGGATGGCGAGTCGCGCTATCTGCCTAAATCAAGGATGATCAAGCTGGGGATGAATGACATCTACGAAAAATATCTCTATGAACCGGCGCAGGCTTTTGTCCTCAAATTTTCGCTTTACGCCAAAAAGGTGCAAAGCGGCTTGATCAACATGTATATCCTTTACATTTTAATCGCGCTGGTTGGCGTCTTACTTTTTTCACTTTGAACTATGAATATAATTTTTGACATACTGCAACCTCTGCTTGTTCCGCTGCTGTCGCCGCTCGTAATCGGCGTCATCAGGAAAATTAAGGCGAAATTGCAAAATCGCCAGGGGGCGGGAGTTTTTCAGCCGTACCGGGACTTATGGAAGCTTCTTCACAAGGATGAGGTGATCAGCCAAGACGCCTCCTGGATTTTCCGCATCGCGCCCTATATCATCTTCGCAGTTACGCTCATTGTCGGCGCCTTTATCCCTCTTTTCAACCTTAACACCTTCGCCGCCCCCCTCGGAGATTTGCTTACAGTCGTATATCTGCTTGCGATTGGTACGTTTTTTCTGGCTCTGGCCGGGCTCGACACCGGCAGCGCGTTCGGCGGATTCGCCTCCAGCCGTGAAATGACCGTTTCGGCGCTCGCAGAAGGAGGGCTGATCTTCTCATTTTTTATTCTCGCCCTGGTGAGCGGCAGCACAAACCTCTTTGCGATTGCCGATTCCATACTTGTCGCCAATATCACCTCCCTGCAGCCGATCATTCTGGCCGGCCTGGCATTTTTCATTGTCCTCCTGGCGGAGAATGGCCGGTTTCCTTTCGATAATCCGGCAACCCATCTGGAACTGACGATGATTCATGAAGCGATGATCCTGGAATATTCCGGCAAACGGTTGGCGCTCATGGAGTGGGCCGCTGCCAATAAATTATTTATTTTCATGACGCTGGGCGCAAATTTATTTTTTCCCTGGGGGCTGATGCACGAGTTTTCCCTGGGCGCCCTGGCCGCGGCCGTCGTCATCTTCACCCTCAAGCTTTCGTTGTTCTGTTCTGCCATTGCCTTTATCGAGTCCAGCATCGCCAAGTTCCGTTTTTTCCGCCTGCCGGACTTGCTTATCGTCTCGTTTATACTTAATATTGTCGCAATCGGGTTAATTAGATAATATGGAACTGCTATCCCAACCATTTCTGGCAATGACGATTTTTCTGACGACGATCTTCTCTCATATCGTCAAAAGGAACATCATCATCACGGCTGTTTACGGCATTCAGTCATCGGCAATCGTTCTGCTGCTGTTCCGCTCGTTTTTAGAAACAAAATCCGCAGCGATGCTCTTTATCGTTATCCTCGTTGCGGCCATCAAGGTTTTCCTGGCGCTTCGCTTTTTTATCGGTTTCGTAAAAAAATACGAGACGGGATTATCCTCGTCAGCGTACCTGAATTTGCCCCTGACCTTGATTGTGGTCGCGGCGCTGAGCACCTTCGCCCACAGCCGGCTGTTTATGCCGCTTTCGACAATCGTGCCCGGGAACGCCGCCCTGCTTTCGCTCAGCATCGCCGGAATGCTGATCTCGCTTTTGTTGATGATCAACCGCAAAGGAGTATTATCGCAGATCATCGGGGTGCTTTCGCTGGAAAACGCCATTGTGGAATTCGGGTTGTTCGCCGGGCTCGAACAATCGCCCGTATTGCAGCTTGGCATCATGTTCAATATCCTGGTCTGGCTGATTATCACCGCCGTCTTTTCCGCAATGATCTACCGTCATTTTGGAACGCTGGAAACGGCGGGAATGAAGAGTTTGAAAGAATAGTCAATGGAACCTGCGATCATTATATCAATTTTATCGCTCGCCGCCCTGGCGTGTCTGCTTCTCAAGAGTCTCCGGGCGATCGAGTACGTTTCCATCGGAGCGGCCGCTTTCGCTCTTATCGCAGCCGTCAGCCTGGCGCTTGATGTTTCCGCCCAACCACCTTCCGCTTCCGCCCTGTTTTTTTCCGTAGATTCGCTGGCGGCGATTATTGCCCTGCTGATCGGGGCAGTCGGTCTGGCCGCAGCGTTTTATTCCGTCTTCTACCTGCGAGCGGAGATGGCGAAGGGGATCATCGGGTTTCACCGAGTCAAGCAATATTTCATCCTGTTCAACCTTTTTCTGCTGGCGATGTTTTTTGCGGTAATGGTCAACAATCCGATTTTGATGTGGATCGCGATTGAATCGACGACGCTCTCCACAGTCTTTCTGATCAGTTTCTATGACAAGCCTACCGCTCTCGAGGCCGCGTGGAAATATTTGATCATCAATTCCACCGGGCTCTTGCTGGGATTTTTCGGAACGCTTCTCTATTTTACCTCGGTACATTCAACGGGCGGAAATGATTTGATAAGCTGGGACATGTTAAGGGCAAATACGGCGAATTTGAATCCGCTGATCGCGAAAATTGCCTTTATTTTTGTGCTGATCGGTTATGGCACCAAGGTCGGCTTCGCGCCGATGCACACCTGGCTTCCCGACGCCCACAGCAAGGCGCCGGCCCCCATCAGCGCGCTCCTCTCCGGCGTGCTCCTGAATATCGCCCTTTTTGCCGTCCTGCGCTTCAAACTGCTTACCGACGCGGTTGCCGGACAGGCCTTTTCCGAGCGGCTGCTCATTTTGTTCGGCCTCGTTTCGATCATCATCGCCGCCCTGATCATCCTGACCCAGCAAAATTATAAGCGACTGCTGGCATATTCGAGCATCGAAAACATGGGAATTGCGGCGCTCGGATTCGGCGTGGGAGGGATCGGGATATTCGCCGCGATTCTGCATATGATCTATCACGCGCTGGTAAAACCGTCCCTGTTTTTTTTAGCCGGCAACATTTTCTTGAAATACAGCTCCACAAAAATCGCCAACATCCGGGGGGTAATTTCCGCCCTGCCGGTAACCGCCGGGCTGTTCCTGGCCGGTTTTTTTGCCGTTACCGGCACGCCGCCGTTTGGAATCTTCTTTACGAAGGTGTATATCCTTTCCGCATGCATGGGAACAAACCTGTCCGCCGGGTTGATTGCGCTTTTTGCCTTTGCGCTGGTTTTCATCGGTTTCTTTCGACAGGTTATCGCAATGATGTTCGGAGAAAAGCCGGCGGAGATGCCTGTTGGAGAAATAAATCGACTCCTCATTGCCCCTCCCCTGCTGCTTTTAGCCGCGGCTCTGGCCTTGAGTTTTTATCTCCCGCCGTTTCTTTCTGAACTGATCACGCAGGCCGTAGGGAAATACTCACTATGACATCACAAACTACCGACAGCATTATTCCCGCAGGGTATCAAATTGAACGTCATGGGCGCTTGAGTGTTTTTGCCGTCAGCCCGTCCGCGATCGCCAGGGTCGTCCTTTATCTGCATCAGGAAAAACGGCTGCCGTTGATGATCATTACCGCAACCGACGAAAGGAAAGAACAGGGCGGCTTCAAAATATGGTATATCTTCGGAGTTCCTGGAGAAAACCGTTTTGTCGCCCCCTATGTCTGCCTTGCCGACACCGAAGAATTTCCCTCGCTTGCCCCGGCGATTCATGAAACATGGGAGTATGAAAGACTGATTCAGACCTTTTTCGGTCTGCGCCCGGTCGGGCATCCCCATCCGCTGCCGCTGATCCTCCATGAGAACTGGCCTGCCGACGCTTTTCCGCTGCGCAAGGATTTTCACTGGCAGACTCGCCCTGAAACCGCCCACGGAGTTTATCCGTTTCAGCAGGTGGCGGGCGAAGGCATCTACGAAATACCGGTAGGCCCCATCCACGCCGGGATTATCGAACCGGGCCATTTCCGCTTCAGCGTCGCCGGCGAGGAGATCGTCCTGCTCGAACCCCGCCTCGGCTACACCCACAAGGGCAGCGAAAAACTCTTTGAGGAACTGCCTCTGCCGGATAAAGTCCGCCTTTCGGAAAAGATTTCCGGCGACAGCTCCTTTAGTCACTGCCTCGCTTTCTGTCAGGCGCTGGAAGAGCTGGGCTCTGTTGCAGCCCCGAAAAGGGCGCTGCAGCTCCGGGTAATCTACGCTGAGCTGGAAAGACTGGCCAATCATCTGGGCGATCTCGGCGCAATCATGCTCGACGCCGGCTTCAGCTTCGGCGGTTCGCAGTGCTCGCGCCTGCGGGAAATGATCATGCAGATAAACGAACGGCTGACCGGCAGCAGATTTTTGCGGGGGGTAAACGCCATAGGCGGGGTCACAAGAGACATTGGTCTGGAAACGGCGCTCCAGTTGGTTGATGAGCTGCGGAAAATCATGAAGGACTTCTCCGAAGTAATGGCGATTGCCGAAAACAGCGCCTCGCTTCTCAATCGCCTGGAAACAACCGGCACGCTGCTGCCGAAAATTGCCAGTGAGCATGGCGTCGTCGGGATCGCCGCCAAGGCTCTCGGAATCGTGAACGACGCCCGACGCGATTATCCCTACGCCGCTTATGACCGCCTCTATGTCGCCGAAACATTCGCAAAAACCGGCGGCGATGTGTATGCCCGTTTTATGGCGAGGGTTGTGGAGGTTTATGGTTCCATCAAGATGATTCAGCAGGCGCTGGCGGGGCTGCCCGCTGGGGCGATTAAGGCGGCCGACGCTGAAATAACATTCCGGAAAAACTCTCTGGCGCTCGGGATCGTGGAAGGGTGGCGGGGGAACATCGTCTACTTGATCCGCACAGACGGACAGGGAGAAATAAGCAGGGTAGCCCTGCGCGATCCCTCTTTCCTGAACTGGACTCTTCTCGGTTATGCCGCAACCGGCTGCATCGTCCCCGATTTTCCGCTGATCAACAAGAGCTTCAACCTCTCCTACTCCGGCAACGACCTTTAAGAAAAGGCCTGCCAGTGGATACGCCTTGGCAAGTTCCAAATTCAAAAATAACTTTTTTCCCCTTCCCGGTGGGTATTTTTGGATCTTGGAAAAGGAGAGCCGCGCGAGGGCCAGCGTACAGGTGCGCGGAACATCCGGGCAGCTATTTCTATCACCTTTAGTTTTTTTATTGTCCTTGGGCGGTTTTCTGTGATATCGCGCTGTCGCTGTCGCATTGGCGTTGCAAATCCGGAGGAAAACAAAATGGGTGAATTCAATCAGGAACAGACAACTGTTTTATCCTCGTTCGTGGACCCGGATCGTTTTTCAACGGGCATCTCCAACCGGGAATTGCATATCCACGACATTTCCTCGCATGTGGGAACGCTGCCGGCGGGAATTATCTGGCCCGTCAGCACTGAAGAAGTCAGCCGTATTCTGGCGTGGACATACAGTCAGGAGATTCCGGTCACCCCCTGGGGGGCGGGAACCAGCACCGAGGGCAATCCCGTTCCTACCCGGGGCGGTCTGGTGATGGACTTCACCCGGATGAACAAGATCCTGGCGATCCGCCCCCAGGATTTGCAGGCCGACGTCCAGCCGGGCGTTTTACGCAAGGAACTGAACCGCCAGACCGGCCGGTACGGACTTTTCTTCCCGGTAGATCCCGGCGCCGACGCCAGCATCGGCGGGATGATCGCCAATAACGCCTCCGGCGTCCAGACAATCAAATACGGCGCCACCCGGGATGCGGTCATGAGACTAACGGTTGTCCTTCCCGGCGGAGAGGTAATTCATACCGGCTGTCTGGCGGGAAAGTCTTCGTCAGGTTACGATCTTACCCGCCTCTTTACCGGCTCGGAGGGCACGCTCGGCGTCGTGACGGAGGCGACGCTGCAACTGACCGGCATCCCCTCGCACCATTTGACGACGGTGATCACATTTGACGATCTGGAAAGCGCGGCCAGGGCGGTGTCCCTGATGATCGGCGCCGGCCTGGAACCTGCGGCGCTGGAGCTGCTTCCCCCCGCGTTAATCCGGCTGATGAACGGGGCAAAGGGGCTGAAACTGCGGGAAACGCCAAGCCTTTTTTGTGAATTTCACGGGGTAAGCAAACCGGCGCTGCTGGAAACTGCCGCTCTGGCGAAAGAATTAACGGAGGGTTGCGGCAGCACAAGCTTTGTCTTCGGCGTCGAGGAAAAGGAGCGGGATGATCTCTGGCGCGCCCGGCACGAGGCGTGGGAAACGATCCACCAAACCCATAAGGGTAAGGAATCCATTGTCGTGGATGCCGCCGTTCCCATTTCCCGTTACCCGGAAATGATCAGCTTCGCCCAGCGCCTCGTGAATGAATCCAACGCAATCGGTTATGTTTTCGGCCACGCGGGTGACGGAAACCTGCACGTCGTCCTGATGGGCGACCCGCAGGACAACCGGGAGTGGTCGCTGCTCGAAGGAATCAACGACAAAATAGTCGGGCGTGCCGTGGAGTTGGGCGGCACCTGCACCGGCGAACATGGCGTCGGCATCGGCAAGCGCAAATTCATGGAGCTGGAGCACGGCGGGAGCTATGAACTGATGAAAAAAATCAAGACCTTGATCGACCCCAGGGGTTTAATGAATCCGGACAAGATCTTTTTCTAATCGCAGGCCTCCCGGGGATCGAAATTCCTTCCCCGGGCCAGGCGACTCCGCCTGAGTCAATCAGCCGCGCGATCCCAGCCGCAGGCCGCCGTGAATAAAGAACACCTCGCCCGCCATCGCCTCGTTTCGGTAAAGCTCGCAGATCAAGGAGGCGATCTCCTCCGGCTCTATCAGACGTCCGATCGGAACATCGCCAATGATTTTAGTCAGAGCCTTCCCGTCCATTCCTTTCACCATCGGGGTTGCCACATACCCGGGCGCCACCGCGACGCAGCGGATGCGGTCCGCCAGATTTCGCCGAAAAAGCTCGGCGGTGAGAACCTTGGGAATGACGGACATCGCCGCCTTCGAAGAGGAGTAGTTGATCTGCCCCGCCGTCCCCAGCGAACCCGTTGAGGACATGAGACAGATCAGCCCCTTCGAACCGGAATTGATCATCTGTTCCGCACACTCGCGGATGGTAAGAAAAACGCCGGTCAGGTTGATGTCCAAAACCGACTGGAACTGGCGGAGCGACATCTTGCCGGTCACCTTGCCCGTTTCCCGGTCGGGCGACAAAAACATGCCGTCCTTGATGATTCCCGCGGCGGGGAAAACAAGGTTGATCCGCTGGTAACGCTCAACGGCAAGGGCGGCGAGCCGGGAATTGTCCTCTTCCTTTGTCACATCGCAGAGCATGGAACAGACGTCGCCCCCGAGAGCGGTGAGTTCCCGCTCCACCCTTGATAAATTCTCCGGAACTATATCCGCAAGCACAGCCTTCCCGTTTCTCTGCACCCAGTATCTCGCCACAGCCTCGCCGATCCCGCTGCCGGCGCCCGTTATTACCGCAACCGCCTGTTCAATGTCGAGCATCTTACCTCCTTCCGTTTATCCCGATATTTACCGGGAGACAAAATATTTTTCCGCATAGTCCAGATGGTTCCGCATCGCCTCCCGGGCCTGTTCCGGATTTCGCTCCCGGATTGCCGCAAGGATAAGTTGATGCTGCTCCAGAAGGCGCTTCCGGTTGACTGTCTCTTCAAACATCGTCTGACGGGTTATCCGCTGAGCCTGATGAAGCAGCGAAAGAAGAGTGGAGGCAATGTGGGATAAGACGGTGTTCTTTGCGGCATGGTAGATCGACAGATGAAAACGCACATCCGCATCGACGCCGAGCTCTCCATTCCGGAAATCCCTTTCCAGCTCAGCATAGACGGCTTCAACAATCGCCAGATCGTCGTCTGTCGCGCGACTGCAAGCCTCGGCGGCCGCCCAGGAATCGAGTATTTTGCGAACCTGCAAAAGCTGGATCGTCATTTCCTGATCCCCCTGAATCACCTGAACCAGCGGATTGTGCAGCGAAACATCGGCAACCGACTTGATAATGCTCTTTTTTCTCTGTCGAATTTCGATGAATCCGAGCGCCTCCAGGGTCTTGAGGGCCTCCCTGAGGGGGGGACGGCTGACGTTCAGCTTCTCGGCGATTTTCCGTTCGGAAGGCAGGGTATCCCCCGGCCGAAGCTGTCCGTCCTTGATCAGCGCGACAATTTGTTCGACGATCTCATCGGGAAACCGCTTCCGTTGCAATGGAGTAAACATTATTTTTCTCCTCTGGTTAGATGGTATTACCAAATAGCATGTGCAATTGTCAAGACAATCCTTGATCCTGCAAAATGCCGATTCAACGATAATTATCTATTATTATTCGTATATATTACAGATAGTTAAATGAATTACAAATTTCCCGATCCGCTATGACAATAATTTCTTGACAAACATTTCCATTTTGGATATTGGTAATACCAGATATGCCGTCGCAGAATGCCAGGCGGCCCCAAGCCGGCAGCGGCACTTCGGAATGGGTAGATGAAGTCCCAAAAAAACAAAAGCATTATAGTTGGCGATGCGCTTTATCAGGAGACCACGACCATGAAAGAACAGGAAAAGACCACCAAGGAGATCCTCGCAGAAAAGACAACCGCCCGCAAGAAAACCCCTCTATATAATCCAGCCGCCATCGAGGCGATGCGCAAGACATTTGGCGAGTGGATGAACTCGACGGTGCGCGAAAAGGATCGCCAGGAATGGCTGAAGACTCCCCGGACGGTTCTGGGATCGGATATCCCGAGGGAAATGCTCTACACGCCTCTTTCCCATCCCGATTTTGACTACATGGAGGATATCGGCTATTCGGGACAGGCGCCGTTTACCCGGGGAATCCACGCCAACATGTACCGCGGCAGGGAATTCACCATGCGCCAGCTTACCGGCTTCGGCTCCCCGGAGGACACGAACGAACGGATGAAATTCATGCTGGACCACGGGGCAACCGGTTTGAACATCCTTTTCGATATTCCCACAATCCAGATGTACGACTCCGATGATCCCCTCTCTCAGGGACAGGTGGGAATGTCCGGGGTTTGCATCGATTCCGTGGACGACATGGATCTTCTCTTCAAAGATATCCCTCTGGACGGGATAACAGCTTCCATTGTCACCCATTATCCCTCCAACACGGCGATTTTGTTCCCCATGTACCTGGCGCTTGCCGAAGAACGCGGCATTCCCTGGGACAAGCTGCGCGGAAGCGTCCAGAATGACACATCCCTTGAGGAGCTGATCCGCAGCGGCGCTGAATTCCTCGCGCCGCGGGACGTCTTCCGGATTCAATGCGATAATATCGAATTCATCAGAAAAGAAGTGCCGCAGTGGAATTTCATCACGATTAACGGGTATAATCTCCGGGAGTTTGGAACCTCCGGCGTGACCGAGATGGCCGTGGCTGTTGCCAACGGCATCGCCACCCTGACGGATATGATAAACCGGGGATACGACGTTGATTCAGTTGCCGATCGCCTTGCCTTCTTCTGGTCGCCGGCAAGCGATTTTTTTGAAGAGGTGGCAAGACTCCGGGCTGTTCGCCGGCTCTGGTACAAGATACTGAAGCATCGCTTCGGAGCGAAAAATCCCCGTTCGATGTGGATGCGCTGCCATGTCCAGACATCGGGAGTCTCTCTCATTCAGCAGGAACCCCTCAACAATATCATTCGGGCAGCCTACCACGCCCTTTCCTCCGTACTGGGAGGCGCCCAGTCCCTGCATGTGGATTCCTATGACGAGGCGTATTCCGTCCCGACGGCCGAAGCGGCACTGGTTTCGCTGAGAACCCAACAGATATTGCAGGAGGAAACCGGGATCACCGCTGTCGTTGACCCTCTTGGCGGTTCATACTATGTCGAGGCGCTGACTGACGATATCGAAAGGCGGATACTTGACGAGGTGGACGCAATCGAACGACTGGGAGGATACGTAGCCGCGATCGAATCCGGCCAGCTCCACCGGAAAATTTCCACCTATTTTACAAACCAGCAGCGGGATATCGAAGAAGGGGAGATAAAAATCGTCGCTTACAACCGGTACAAGTCCGAGTCGGCGCCGCCGCCGATCAACGTCTTCCGGTATCCGGAAGGGGTGGAAGAGCAGCAGCGGGCGCGACTGGCAAAGCTCCGTCTCAGCCGGGACAGCTCGCGGGTGGAAAGTTCCCTTCTTGCCCTCGGAGAGGCTTGCCGGACGGGGAAAAACATCCTTCCTCTCAGTGTCGCTTGCGCCCGCGCCCGCTGTACGGAAGGAGAACTCTTCCAGGTGTTCAAAAAATCGTTCGGGCTGTGGAAACCGCCGGCCCTCTGGTGAAATGGGCAAGTCCGGGAATTGTTATCAGAGGAAAAATGCCGTTCGGCAAAGACATGCCGGGTTGACAACGGGCGCTCCCGCCCGTGAAGATGCTGGAAAAAAGGAGGCTAACGATCGTGACAAAAAAAATCAAGGTACTGCTGGCAAAGCTGGGGCTGGATGTCCATAACCGGGGAATCATTACCGTAGCCAAGGAGCTCGGCGACGCCGGCATGGAAATCATCTATATTGGAAATTCACTCCCCGGAGAAATCATCCAGACGGCAATTCAGGAAGCTGTTGACGTAATCGGGGTAAGTTCACTCGGCGGCGCCCATATAACCCTCGGCAAACCGCTGCTTGAAGCCGCCCGCAAGGAGCGCCTCGAAAACAGCGTGACGTTTGTCATCGGCGGCGTCTTCCCTCCGGATGATACGACCCGCCTGAAGGAAATCGGTTTCGACGCCGTCTTCACCCCGGGGGCAACGCGGGAGGAAATCGTCCATTCCATCGAAGAGATGGTGGCGGCAAAAACGTCAGGTTTAACTGTTTGAAAAATCAATAAATGGAGGTAAATATCCGATGAGCAAACTGTGGCCACCCATATACGATCGTTCCTATCTCCCGGCGGCAGATGAGCCTTACTGGAACCGGACTATCGAGACGATGGACCCGGAAGAGCGGGAAGTGCAGATTATTCTTCCCAAACTTCAGGCCCAGCTCTCCTACGCATACGAAAACTCTTCTTTCTACAGGAATAAATGGGACAAAGCGGGAATTCATCCCCGGGATATCCGCTCCCTGCAGGACTTTGACAACATCCCCTGCGTTACTAAAGACGAAATTCGCCGCGATCAGGCCGATCATCCCCCTTTCGGCAGCAATCTGTGCGTCCCGGCCCGCGAACTGGCCCGCATTCAGGGAACGTCGGGAACAACGGGAAGACCGACCGCCTTCGGGATAAGCCGGGGCGACATGGAGCGCATCGCCGAGGCCCACGCACGAATCATGTGGGGGTTCGGGGTGCGCCCGGATGATACGGTCTTCATCGGTTCCTTCTTCAGCCTCTACTGGGGAAGCTGGGGGGCGCTGCTCGGGGCGGAACGTATCGGCGCCACTGCCTTTCCGTTCGGCGCCGGAGTTCCGGGCCAGTCGGAACGGGGCATCGAATGGATGAAAGAGGTAAAGCCGACCGTTTTCTACGGAACGCCTTCCTACAGCCTCTACCTCGCGGAAAAGGCCCGGGAGATGGGCATCGACCCGCGGGACTTCGGATTCCGGATACTCTTCTTCTCCGGCGAACCGGGCGCCGGCGTGCCCTCCACCAGAAAACGCATCGAAGAGGCCTACGGAGGGATCTGCATCGACAGCGGCTCGACCGCCGAGATGGCGCCCTGGATGACCAACGGAGAGTGCGCCCATCGGCAGGGAATGCACTTCTGGCAGGACATAGTTTACACGGAACTGGTGGACCGCCAGACCCATCGCCGGGTGCCCTACGGTCAGGAGGGGGCGATTGTTTACACCCATCTGGAAAGGAACTCGCAACCGATGATCCGTTTCTGGGCCGGAGACGTCGCCATCTGGGAAAACGCTCCCTGTCCCTGCGGCCGCACCTATCCCCGGCTGCCCAGGGGAATCTACGGACGGGCCGACGACATGTTCGTAATCAGGGGCGAAAATGTCTATCCCAGCGCGATTGAAAATGTCATCCGTGGAATTGCCGGATTCGGCGATGAGTTTCGGATCGTCATTACCCGGGAAGAAACGATGGATGAAATGATCGTCCAGGCGGAGCGAGGGCAGCAGACAGATCCGTCAATCGTTCCGGAGCTCAAAGGGCTGCTTTCCAGGGAGCTGAAAAAGAAGGGGCTGAGGGCCATCGTCCAGCTTATGGAACCAGGCACTCTGGAGCGGACGGAGTTCAAGGCAAAACGCGTCATCGACAAGCGCAATCTTTACGACGAGATAACAGGCAAAAAATAAACAAACCCCCTAAGGAGCTGTCGCCCGGGTTTTCCTGTTTCCGGACGACGGCTCCCATATTCGCAACTCTCCGCAGGGCTGTTTCGGTATTTCTACAAACCCAGATAGGCCTTTTTTATTCTCTCATCGCTGAGCAGGTCAGCGGCGGCGCCCTCCATGGTTATTGTCCCGTTTTCCATAACATAGCCGCGGTGGGCTATTTTAAGAGCCATGAACGCATTCTGCTCCACAAGCAGAATCGTCACCCTGTTTTCGGAGTTTATCTTCTGTATCATTCCAAATATCTGCTGAACGACAAGCGGCGCGAGCCCCAGGGAAGGCTCGTCGAGAAGCAGCAGACGGGGTCTTGCCATAAGGGCGCGGGAAATGGCCAGCATCTGCTGCTCGCCCCCGCTGAGCGTCCCTCCATCCTGGTGAATTCTTTTTTTGAGAATCGGAAACAGCGTAAAGACATGCTCCCGATCACTCTCGATCCCGGCCTTATCCTTCCTGAGAAAAGCCCCCATATCGAGATTTTCCGCAACCGTCATCATCGGGAAAATCCGCCGCCCCTCGGGCACCTGGGATATGCCGAGCGAAACTATTACATTCGGTTCCAGTGAACGGATGGATTTACCCTGAAATATTATATCGCCGCTGCGAGCGGGGACTACTCCGCAAATCGTCATCAGCGCTGTCGATTTTCCGGCGCCATTCGCCCCGATCAGGGTTATAATCTCTCCCTCCGCCACCGAAAAGGATACTCCCTTGAGCGCCCTGATATTGCCGTAGCTGGTTTCAACATTCCTTATATCAAGCATTTACGCTGAAATCCTCTCCCAGGTAGGCTTTGATGACAAGCGGATTTTTCCGTATTTCGTCCGGCGTTCCCGCAGCAATCCTTTCGCCGTAATCGAGAACAAAGATTCGGTCCGAAATGCCCATGACCATCTTCATGTCGTGCTCGATCATCAGTATGGATATTCCCTCGTTCCTTATGCGGTCGATCAGCTCCCTGAGCTCGGAGGTTTCACTGGGATTCATGCCGGCCGCCGGCTCGTCGAGGAGTAGAAGAAATGGTTCCGTGGCCATCGCCCGGGCAATTTCCAGGCGCCGCTGGGCGCCGTAAGGAAGATTTTTTGCCATTTCATTGACCTGCCCGGCAAGTTCCACCCTGGCAAGGACATGGTAACTGAAATCCCTTATCTCCTGTTCCTCACGCTTTGTTGCTGAATCACGGACAACCGCGCCGAAAACCCCGGCCCGGGAGCGGCAGTGACGCCCGATCATGACATTTTCCAGAACCGTCATATTCGGAAATAATCTGATATTCTGAAAGGTTCTGGCAATGCCAAGTTCGGTTGCCTTGTTTATCCGTATCCCGTTTATTTTCTGCCTCTCTTTTCCCGGCGGAGCAACGAATATCTCGCCCTCGGCAGGAACGTAAATCCCGGTAATGCAGTTAAAAAGCGTCGTCTTGCCGGCGCCGTTCGGCCCGATCAGGGCGACGATCTCTTTTTCCCTTACGTTCAGGTCCACCGCACTGACTGCCCGCAGGCCGCCAAAAATCATCGATAGCTTGTTAATTTCCAGCAGATTTTTCATATAATCATCTATCGGTTTACCAGGCGCCCTGAAAGCGAAGCTTAATGTTCACAAAGCGAAGCTTAATGTTCACAAAGCGAAGCTTAATGTTCACAAAGCGAAGCTTGATGTTCACAAAGCGAAGCTTGATGTTCATAATTTGTAAATGCGCCGGACATTCGGCACAATGCCCTGCGGCCTGAAGACCATCATCAGAACCATCACGGCGCCGAACAGAAGCATCCGGTAATTGCTGAAGGCCCGCAGATATTCCGGACTCAGTATCAGGATCAGGGCGGCGATAAAGACCCCCACGATGGAACCCATTCCCCCCAGAACAACAATTGACAGAATCATGGCCGATTCAAGAAAGGTAAAGCTCGCCGGGTTGACAAAAGTGGTCTTCGCCGCAAAAATCACCCCGACCATTCCCGCCCAGGTCGCACCCAGCGCGAATGCCGTCAGCTTTGTTTTCGTCTTGTCAATGCCCATAGCCTGGCAGGCGACCTCGTCTTCCCGCAGAGCGATCCAGGCGCGGCCAATTCTTGAATCCTGCAATCTGTTGATTACAAAAATCGTGAGCAGGCAAAACAGGATCATCAGGTAGTAAAGATAAATAATGGACTCATTCAGGGTTAAGTTCATTCCGAGAAGGCCGGGGCGCGGAATATGGGCAATCCCGCTGGGACCAAACGAAAATTCGTTCCAGTTTTCCAGGATGAGGCGAATTATCTCGCCGAAACCGAGCGTGACAATGGCAAGATAATCCCCGCGCAGCCTCAGGACCGGAAAGCCCAGCAGAATGCCGAAGAAGGCGGCCAAAAGCGCGCCGACGGGCAGAACCGTCCAGAAGCCCAGGCCGAAATGATAGTTGATCAGGGCATAGCTGTAAGCCCCCACCGCGTAAAAGGCCACGTATCCCAGATCGAGCAGCCCCGCCAGACCGACCACGATATTCAACCCCAGCCCCAGCATAACGTACATCAGGGCGGTCGTCATTATGTTTGTCTGATAGCTGGAAAAGATGAAGGGAAAGACGAGGGCAAATAAAGCGACGGCCGCGAGCGCCGGTTTGTAAAACTTTGGTTCTTCAAGGATCAGGCGTCCCCATGATCGGGAACCTTTTTGCGCCTCGGCCTGTTTGCGATTGCGCTCCAAAAGGTATCTCCAGACAAAGGAGAAAACGAAGCTGCCGATTCCGATAAAGAACATGTTGCGCCAGCGCCACTCGACTATCTTTTCTATCGTGTTTACCCGGATCACCATGATTGGAAATGTCAGGAACATGAACCATACAGCAACGATCAGCGACTTTTTGAGTTCAGCGGCGGCTTTCATCGGCTGTTGCGGCTCCCTTTCATACCTTCTGGATGGGTGAACGTCCCAGCAGCCCGGCTGGTCGGAATATCAGAATGAGCACGAGCAGCAAAAAGGCGAAAACATCCTCATAATCGCTCGACACATAGCCCGTGGCAAAGCTTTCGGTCCAGCCAAGCACAAGCCCTCCCAGAACAGCCCCGGGAATGCTCCCTATGCCTCCCAGAACAGCGGCGGTAAAGGCCTTTATCCCGGCGATGAATCCTATGTAGAAATTAATCCGGCCGATATGGGAGGCGATCAGCACCCCGCCCACCGCGGCCAGCGCCGAACCGATGATAAAGGTATTCGAAATGACCTTGTTTACATTTACGCCCGTCAGCATCGCCATGTTCCGATCCTGAGCAGTTGCCCGCATGGCTTTCCCTATTTTTGTAAATTTTATGAAAAGCGTCAGGATGATCGTCACAAGCGCCGTGGTCGCCACAATGAAAAACTCGGCAGGCCCTATGATATGGGAATAAGACTCCAGAAAAGGCAGCTCCGGAATAAGACTGGGAAACGGCAGAAAGTCCGATGTCTGCGCGATAAGCACGTAATTCTGCAAAAATATCGACATGCCTATCGCGCTGATCAAGGGAGAAAGCCGCGGCGCCTGACGAAGCGGCTTGTATGCTATCTTTTCAACGGTAAATCCATAGGCGGCGGAGTATATCACGGCAACCACCGCAGCCAGCAGCAAAACCGAAAAGCCGGTCATTCCCGCCATCGTCAGTATCGAGGCGACAATGAGTGCGGTGAAGGCGCCAATCATGTAAATCTCGCCGTGGGCGAAATTTATCAATTCGATAATGCCGTAAACCATTGTATAGCCGAGGGCAATCAGGGCGTAAATACTTCCCCTTGTCAATCCCCCCAGCAGCAGTTCAAAAAAGTAGTCCATCCCCGGCCAGCATTTTCATAGCGTTTTAACTGCCGTCCCTTACTACGCGAGCAAATCGGCAAATTTACTTGAGCTCCACATAGTTGCCCTTTTGTACCTGATAGATGGAGAAACCCACGCCGATCGCGTCTCCCCTCTTGTCAAACTTGATTTTTCCAAGGGGCGTCTCGACGAATTGGGTGGTGAGAGCTTTGCTGACTGCGCTGTAATCGGTGGAACCTGCCTTCTGAATTGCGTTCAGAAGGGCCTGCGTTGCCGCATAGCCATTCAGGTAAAAAGCCCCCGGGTCGGCGCCGTGTGTTTTTTTGTGGAGTTCGTTGGCGGCTATGGCCAGCGGGTTCCTGGATGTGTCTTTCGGACCTGTGGCATAAACGCCCTCGGCGTACTGGCCGGCTACCTTTATGAAGGTGGCGTCCTTTACCCCGTCATCCGAAATAAAAATGGTCTTCATTTTCTTCTTGCGCATCTGGGCTACGATGGAAGACGCCTCCGGATGGTATCCCCCGTAAATCACAGCTTCGGCGCCGGAGCGCTTGATTTTCTGGACAACGGCTGAATAGTCGACAGCGCCGGGGGTAATTCCCTCAAAGAGAACGACGGAAGCCTTTTTGGATTCATCGATGAATTTCTTCGCGAATTCGGCCAGCCCCTTTCCATAATCGCCCTTGTCATGCAGAACGGCTATTTTCTTTATCTTTAACTTGCCGATCGCAAATTCAACCTCCAGACGGGCCTGGGCGTCATCAGAGGCTATGGTGCGGTAAAAATTCGGGTAGGCGCCGCTCTGCGTCAATTCAGGATTCGTCGCCGAAGGCGAGATGACGATGACCTTTGCATCCTTGTAAATTCCGAGCGCCGATTTGGTTGCGCCGCTGCAGATATGGCCAATCACAAACTTGACATCCTGCGAAACAAGTTTTGTCGCGGTATTTGTTGCCACTTCCGGTTTGCAGACGTCGTCTTCGACTACGAGTTCAACCTGCCGGCCGAGGACCCCCCCTTTGGCATTTATCTCCTTAACGACAAACTCGGCCGCCTTTACCGTAGGCAGTCCATAGGAGGCCAGGTCGCCGCTGTGGGCGCCGGCAATCCCCAGTTTAAGAACATCCGCCGCCCAAACATTGCCCGCAACAAGAAAGGCCGTCAGTACGACGCTGAAAAATCCCGCAAAAGCCGTCCGAAAATAAACCTTTTTCATAAATTTCCCCCTTATTCGATAAAGATATTAAACTTACCGGCAGAACACCCACTGTTGTGATGGAGTACTTTAAATTTTTTTGGGAGTCAAGATTAAAAGAAGGCCCCCGTCTGGGACAGGGGCCTTGGGGAATTTACACTTTCAGACAGGGGAACAATTTTACATTCCCATGCCGCCGTATCCGCCGCCGGGAGGCATCGCGGGCATTGCCGCTGATTTATCCTCAGGCTTTTCCGCAATCATGCACTGGGTGGTCAGCATCATGGAGGCAACGCTCGCCGCATTCTGCAGGGCGAAGCGGGTGACCTTGGTCGGGTCGATAACCCCGGCCTTGATCATGTCTTCGTACTTGTCGGTTCTGGCGTTATACCCATAGGCGCCCTTGTTTTCCTTTACCTTCTCGACAACAATGCTCCCCTCGAGGCCGGCGTTGTTCGCAATCATTTTGAGGGGCTCTTCGAGCGCCTTTCTCACAATCTTGACGCCTACAGCCACATCGCCTTCGAGAGCCATTTTATCGAGCAGCGGAAGGGTGCGCAGATAAGCTACGCCGCCGCCGGGAACGATGCCCTCTTCCACGGCTGCGCGGGTCGCGTTCAGGGCATCCTCAACGCGGGCCTTCTTCTCTTTCATCTCGGTTTCGGTCGCAGCGCCGACCTTGATCACTGCCACGCCGCCTACCAGCTTCGCCAGTCTCTCCTGGAGCTTTTCACGATCGTAATCGGAGGTGGTCTCTTCAACCTGAGCGCGGATCTGCTTCACGCGTCCCTCAAGGGACTTGCGGTCTCCGGCGCCGTCGATGATTGTAGTGTTGTCCTTGTCAATGGAGATGCGCTTGGCACGGCCCAGATCTTCCACCGTTGTATTTTCCAGCTTGTAGCCCATCTCTTCGGAAATCAGCTTGCCGCCGGTCAGAATGGCAATGTCCTCAAGCATGGCCTTGCGTCGGTCACCAAAACCAGGCGCCTTGACTGCCGCCACATGGAGGGTGCCGCGAATCTTGTTCACAACCAGGGTCGCCAGAGCCTCGCCCTCGATATCCTCGGCAATGATCAGAAGCGGCCGTCCCATCTTGGCGATCTGTTCCAGAACCGGCAGTAGATCCTTCATATTGCTGATCTTTTTCTCATTGATCAGGATATAGCAATCCTCCAGCTCAACCTGCATTTTCTCGGGATTAGTCACAAAATAGGGGGAAAGGTACCCGCGGTCGAACTGCATTCCCTCAACAATATCAAGCTCCGTTTCCAGTCCTTTTGCCTCTTCGACGGTAATGACGCCTTCCTTGCCGACCTTTTCCATCGCCTCGGCGATGATGGAACCGATCGTTTCGTCGTTATTGGCCGATATCGTCCCGACCTGGGCAATCTCCTTGGCATCCTTGGTCGGCTTGCTCAGCTTGCGAAGTTCGGCAACGACCACTTCCACTGCCTTGTCAATGCCGCGCTTCAGATCCATCGGGTTGCTGCCGGCCGCTACGCTCTTGGCGCCTTCGCGGAAGATCGCCTGGGCCAGAATTGTCGCCGTGGTCGTGCCGTCACCGGCAACGTCGCTCGTCTTGCTGGCGACTTCCTTCACCATCTGGGCGCCCATGTTTTCGAATTTGTCTTCAAGCTCGATCTCTTTGGCAACCGTTACGCCGTCCTTAGTGATATTCGGAGCGCCATAGCTTCTGTCTATTATGACGTTGCGCCCCTTGGGGCCCAGCGTTACCTTTACTGCGTCGGCAAGGGTGTTGACCCCATTGAGGATCGACTTCCTCGCCTCCTCATCGTACTGAATAATCTTAGCTCCCATCTATCTGTCCTCCCTAATATTTCATTAATTATTTTTCAAGGATACCGAGGATATCGTCCTCGCGCATGATCAAAAGTTCCTGACCGTCAATTTTGACCTCAGTGCCTGAATACTTTCCGAACAGGACCCTGTTGCCTTCCTTGACATCCATAGGAATTAATTTGCCGTCATCGGTTTTCTTGCCTTTTCCTACCGCAACTACCAAACCCTCCATGGGCTTCTCCTTGGCGGTATCGGGAATTATTATCCCCCCCTTGCTCTTCTCTTCCTCGTCAACGCGTTTGACGATCAATCTGTCCTGCAATGGTCTGATTTTCACTTTCAATCCTCTCCTTTCATCTTTAGTAATTTCAACAATTATGATTTTTGATTAACCCATCAATCGGCCGTATGATATGCATTGATTCCGCGCTGTCAAGTCGCCGGCAAAAAAATTTTGCCGCTTCTCAAAAAAGGCTCTCAACGAGCTCGCCCAGAGAACGGATCGGAATCAGCTCAATGCATAGCGATTTATCTGCCAACATCACCTCGGGCTGCCTGTTTCCCGGAAAAATGCACCGTTTAAATCCCATGCGGGCGGCCTCTTTTATCCGGAATTCCGACTGCGAAACTCCGCGAATTTCCCCGGTCAGGCCAACCTCTCCAAAAACGGCTGTTCCTGATGCAACCGGCCTGTTCAGAAAGCTGGAAACAATTGCCGAGACAATCCCCAGATCTATCGCGGTCTCGTCAATTTTTACCCCGCCTGCCACATTAATGAAAATATCGCTGTCGGCAACATGAATCCCGCAGATCTTGTCCATCACTGCCGTAAGCAGCGAAACCCGATTATGGTCCACACCGATTGCCGTTCTCCTCGGCATTCCAAAGCTGGTCGCACTGACCAGCGACTGAACCTCAACCAGAATCGGCCTGGTTCCCTCCATGCTCGGAACAACCACCGATCCCGCCGCCCCCTCGGGACGCTCGGCAAGGAAAAAGGCCGAGGGGTTGGCAACCTCGGCAAGACCATCGTCCCGCATCTCGAACACCCCGATCTCATGGGTAGGGCCAAATCGATTTTTTATGCATCTGACGATCCGGTAAGCGTGGCCGGAATCACCTTCAAAATAGAGCACCGTATCCACCATATGTTCGAGAATCTTGGGGCCGGCAATTGCCCCGTCCTTCGTTACATGACCAACCATAAAAATCGGTATGCCCGATTTCTTGGCGAAGAGAATCAGTTTGCCTGCCGCTTCGCGCACCTGCCCCACGCTCCCCGGCGCAGAGGAGAAAACTGACGAGTAAATCGTTTGGATCGAATCGATAACCGCAACAGCCGGTCTTACTTCAGTCAGACGGGCCAGAATGCTCTCCAGCTCCACCTCGACCAGTATCCGCAGCTCCCTTGCCGTCGCCCCAAGGCGCCTCCCCCGGAGCTTTATCTGGCGGGCCGATTCTTCTCCGGAGATGTAGAGAACCGGCAGCCCCTTTTCCGCAAGCTTTTGAAAAACCTGCAAGAGGAGGGTGGATTTTCCTATTCCCGGGTCTCCGCCAATGAGAATCGCCGAACCGCCGACAATGCCTCCTCCCAAAACCCGGTCCAGTTCCGCGATGCCGGTCTGCAGACGTTCGCCCTCCCTGGCTTCAATGGCCTCAATGGATTGCGGGACACCATTAAATCTGAATTCAGAAGTTTTATCGGCGAGATCGTTTTGAAGCTCCTCTTCGGCAAAGGTGTTCCACTCTCCGCATGCGGGACAGCGCCCCAGCCATTTCGGGGCCTGCTGACCGCAGTTGCTGCAGAAAAAGACAGTCTTGTTTTTTTTATGAACGTTAGGCTCTGCTTTCACGAATGACCTCCTGCACGCCGTAAATGTTTCAAACTAATACCCTTCAGATTGTCCGGCGTCAACCAATATCCACTTGAATAATTATGATAATCCTGATATTCACCTGCACCATTGTGTCTTTATTCTTTTCATGAAAGGAGTCTCTCATGACAAATCCCAATTTCGGATCCGGGCCCTGCAGCAAGAGACCGGGCTGGAATCTCGATGCCCTGAAGGATGCGGCTGTGGGACGTTCCCACCGTTCCGCGCTGGGGAAGGGAAAACTGCAGGATGCCGTCGAGAAAACCAGGAAGATACTCGAAATGCCTGACAATTACCTGTTGGGGATAATGCCCGCGTCGGACACCGGGGCCTTCGAGGCCGCCCTCTGGAGCCTGCTGGGGCCAAGGCCCGTAACCGTTCTCGTCTGGGAGAGTTTTTCCGAGGGCTGGGCAACCGACGTCTCCAAGCAGTTGAAACTGAACCCGACGATAATCCGGGCCGATTACGGAAAGATCCCCGCCCTCGCTTCCGTAAACTGGGAAAACGACGTAATCTTTGTCGCCAACGGCACCACGAGCGGCGTCAAAATTCCCAACTGGGACTGGATACCGTCCGGCCGGCAGGGACTTTCTTTCTGCGACGCAACGAGCGCCGCCTTCGCAATGCCCATACAATGGGACAAGGTGGATGTCCTGACCTTTTCCTGGCAGAAGTGCCTCGGCGGCGAAGCGGCGCATGGCATGCTGGCGTTGAGTCCCCGCGCTGTCGAACGTCTGGACTCTTATGACCCTCCCTGGCCGCTCCCCAAAATATTCCGGCTGAAAAAAGGGGGAAAGACAAACCGGGAGATATTCGAGGCAAATACGATCAATACCCCGTCGCTTCTGTGCGTCGAAGATTACCTCGATGCCCTGAAATGGGCCGGGGAAGTTGGTCTGTCGGGGCTGATCAAGAGGAGTATGGAAAATTTCCAGGCCGTTGAAAAATGGGTGGCAGCCAGCGACTGGATCGCGTTTCTGGCTGAGACGCCCGAAACGCGTTCCAATACGTCCGTCTGTCTATCTGTTGTAAGCCCGAAAGTGCAGGCTCTTCCCCTGGCGGAACAGGCAAAATTGCTTAAAGAAATAGCGGCGGAAATGGCGAAAAGAAAAGTTGCCTACGACATGAATTCATACAAGGATGCCCCGCCCGGCTTCCGTTTGTGGTGCGGCCCCACGATCGAGCCTCAAGACCTGCATTTTGCCCTCTCTGAACTGGAGAAGGTTTACCGGGAAAAAACAGCCGGGTTGTGATGGACGCTTTCGGAAAGGGCGTAAATTCAAGCCGGGCCGCAAATTTTTATCGGGATAAAGATACAGCTTTCAATAACTGCATGGGGGAGGAAGATCAATGAACAGGGTTCTAATCAGCGACAATCTGTCGCCGGAAGCTTTGGAAATTTTAAGAAATACCGAAGGAATAGAAGTCGATTTCCATACGAAAATGACAGCGGAGGAATTGAAGGAAGTGATCGGCAATTACGATGCGCTCATCATTCGCAGCGCGACAAAGGTCACCGCTGAAGTCATGGAGCTCGCCGGACGCCTGAAGGTAATCGGCCGGGCAGGCATCGGGCTTGACAACGTGGATATTCCCGCGGCCAGCAAGAGGGGAATTGTCGTGATGAACACCCCCGGCGGCAATTCGGTTACGACCGGCGAACATGCAATCGCGATGATGCTCGCCCTCAACAGAAAAATACCTCAGGCCACTGCCTCCATGAAAGCGGGCAAATGGGAAAAAACCAAGTTCACCGGCCGCGAACTTCTCAACAAAACCCTCGGGATAGTTGGAATTGGTCGTGTGGGAGGCATCGTCGCCGACCGCGCCCAGGGGCTCAAGATGAAGGTCATCGCCTACGATCCGTTTATCTCTCCGGAAGCAGCGGAAAAAATGGGCATCTCGCTGGCGTCCCTCGATGAAATATTCAGAACGGCCGATTTTATCTCCGTACACACCCCCATGACAAAGGAAACCCGGGGAGTGATCAATGCAGCGGCCTTCGCGAAGATGAAAAAGGAAGCATGCGTCATAAACTGCGCCCGCGGAGGGATTATCGACGAAAAAGATCTCTACGAGGCGCTCGTTGCCGGGCGCATTGCCGGCGCCGCCCTTGACGTCTTTGAGGAGGAACCTACAAAAAACATGGAGCTCCTCTCTTTGGAAAACGTAATCTGCACCCCCCATCTGGGCGCCTCAACCGATGAAGCGCAGCTCAACGTGGCGGTGGCCATCGCCACACAGATAGGCGCTTATCTTACAACAGGAGAAATAAACGGCGCTGTCAATTTCCCGGCGGTAAGCGCGGAAATCCTGGCGGTCATTCAGCCCTATCTCGCCCTGGCTGAAAAGCTCGGAAAGTTTGAGGCGCAGATCGTATCCGGCGCGATCGAGGCGGTGGATATCGAGTATAACGGGGAGATTCTGAACTACAACGTGGCCCCGATCACGATCTCCCTGCTCAAGGGACTTCTCACCCCGATCTTGAACGAAAGCGTAAATTTCATAAACGCGCCTTTCATCGCCAAGGAGCGGGGCATCCGCGTTGTCGAAACCAGATCCAATGAGGTCAAGGATTACACCAGCATGATCTCCGTTACCGTAAAAACGGCAAAGGAGGAGGCGTTCGCCGCCGGCGCAATTTTCGGAAGGCGTGAACCGCGCATCGTCCGCATAAACAAATTTACCGTCGAAGTCATTCCGGAGGGCAGGCTGTTTGTGGTTTACAACAACGACAAACCCGGGGTGATCGGCAATATCGGCACTCTTCTCAGCCAAAACGGCGTCAATATTTCCCACCTCAACCTGAGCCGGGAAAAGATCGATGGCCGGGCAATGGCAATACTCGGAACAGACAGCGTGGTCTCGCCCGATGTTGTTGATAAACTGCGAAACCTGCCCAACATCTTGTCAGTCAACGAGCTGGAAATATAAAAACTATTTGGATTGGAGCGGAAAAAAATGGCAAATGCAGTCGTCGTTGGCACCCAGTGGGGCGATGAGGGAAAAGGGAAAATAGTCGATATCTATTCCGAGAAGGCTGACGTCATCGCAAGATTTCAAGGCGGCAACAACGCCGGCCATACTCTCGTTGTCGGGGGCAGGCAAATCGTCATGCACCTCATCCCTTCGGGCATACTCCACCCCGGAAAGATCTGCATGATCGGAAACGGCGTCGTCGTTGACCCTGGAGTGCTGATCAAAGAGTTGAAAGGCCTTAAGGAACAGGGTCTTCTGCCTGAAGACATGAGGCTTTACATCAGCGAAAAGGCACATGTCATCATGCCCTACCACCGCAGGATCGATGTGGCGCGTGAATCCAACGGGGTCGGCAAAAAAATCGGGACAACCGGCCGCGGCATTGGACCTTGCTATGAAGACAAGATATCGCGGGTAGGAATACGCATCTGCGATCTTCTCGATGAAGAGGTTTTCCGTGAAAAATTAAACAGGAATATCGAAGAAAAAAACTTCTACCTGACTAAACTCTTCGGCGAGGAACCGCTTGACGGAGAAGCCATATTCGCCGAATACATGGCTTACCGGGGGGCGATAAAGCCTTACGTGGCTGATTGCTCGCTCATTTTACAGAAGGAGATAAACAACGGGAGCAAGATTCTCTTCGAAGGCGCACAGGGCTCGCATCTCGATATCGACCACGGCACCTTTCCCTATGTGACATCCTCCAACACCGTCGCCGGAAACGCCGCCTGCGGAACAGGGATAGGCCCGGCATCCCTCCAGAAAGTTATAGGAATATGCAAGGCTTATACAACAAGGGTTGGAGAAGGGCCCTTTCCCACGGAATTGAAAGACGCGGTTGGGGAGAGGCTGCAGCAAATCGGACAGGAATTCGGGGCAACGACCGGCCGCAAGCGCCGCTGCGGCTGGCTTGACGCTGTCCTGGTTCGTCATTCAATACGTCTTTCGGGGATTAACGGCATCGCCCTGACAAAACTCGACGTCTTGACGGGAATTGAAAAAATCAAAATATGCACCGGCTACAGGTCGGAAGATGGAGAGTTCACAGAGTCCGTTCCCGCCAACCTGCGGGTTCTTGCCTCCTGCCGGCCTGTTTACGAAGAACTGGACGGCTGGATAGAAGACATTCGCACGGCGAAAAAGATTGAAGACCTTCCCAAAAACACGAGGCGTTACATCGAACGGCTCGAAGAGATAACCGGCGTACCGATGGCCCTCGTCTCCGTGGGTCCCGATCGCGACGAAACGATCTCGCTTTGCGACCCCTTCTCAGGTCAACCGTGCTGAAGGAAAAGGTCATATAATGCTTGACAAGAAAACGCCGTTCCTGTTAAAGCCCCCAAGCTGAACTCAGGGGGTCGTTAGCTCAGCTGGTAGAGCAGCGGACTTTTAATCCGTTGGTCGCGGGTTCAAATCCCGCACGACCCACCAAGTTAAATCAGAGGCTTCCCGCGGGAAGCCTTTTTTTTACGGCCGGATTAGTGCTGAAATTATTTTCGAGGTGCGTATGACTTACAAAACATTGCTTGTAGAAATAAAACAGGGAGTGGGGATCATCTGGCTGAACCGTCCGGAGAGGTAAAATGCACTCGATGAACTAATGGTCGGGGAACTTGACGAGGCTTTTCTGTCGCTGAATGAAAATCCGGAAGTGCGCATCGCGCTTCTCGCCGGAGCGGACGCGTGCTTCTGCGCAGGAATGGACAGGGACAGCCTCCGGGAACTGGCTCCGGAAAACAGCCGGGCTCCCGCTAACACCCGGCGTGATCGACGACGGCGCCCGGCGTTTCGCCAACGTCTGCGACGCCGAGGAGTTTCAGCAGGGATTGGCTGATCTCCTCGCCAAGCGCAAGCCGCACTGGCTGCTCAAAAAGAAAAAGGCTCCCCCAAAACCAGCCGCCCCAGGGTGGAAAATACACGGAAGCGGGGATAAGGCCTCCCTTTCTATTTTTTCTTTGCTTCCAGAACAGAGTTCCAGCCATCAAGCTGTTTCCTGTTCTTTTCAGCGAGTTGGGAGTAATCGCCGGTGATTGTTATCGAAACAATCTTGTCGCCGACGCCTATGCTGTTTACAACCTCCTGATCCCTTGCTCCGGCGACCTCTCCAAAGATGGTGTGTTTGTTGTTCAGCCAGGGGGTCGGAACATGGGTAATGAAAAACTGGCTGCCATTGGTGCCGGGACCGGCATTGGCCATCGAGAGAATGCCCGGCTTGTCGTGTTTGAGACTTGGGGAAAACTCGTCCGGAAAGCGATAGCCGGGACCGCCGGTTCCCGTTCCCAGAGGGCAACCGCCCTGAATCATGAAATCCGGTATGACCCGATGAAAGGCAAGCCCGTCATAAAAGCCCCGCGCCGAAAGATTGATAAAATTGAGGACCGTGAGCGGCGCCTCCCCAGGGAAGAATTTCAGATTTATATCCCCCCTGGTTGTGTGAATGGTTGCCTCTAAAAGCTGATCGGCCATGATTGATTTCTCCTTTTTTTATTTGCCGCGGGCATCTTTGCCTGAAGGCGCGCCCTATACAGCATGAATGCCGGCGGCTGTCAACCCCCAAACAACCGGCATAACAAACGGCGATCGGCAACTTTTAATTATTTTATCAGTAACCAGAAGCGAAAACCGGCTTTACAGAAATTTTGCAATCGCTTATAGACACCCGCAGGGATGATGCGAAACTGACAGATAACGGGCAGGCTGGAGAGGAAATTCAAAAATGATCCTGGTAACCGGCGGGGCGGGGTATATCGGTTCACATACCTGTGTTGAATTGATCGCGGCGGGCTTTGAACCGGTGGTGTTCGACAATTTAAGCAACGCCTCTTCAATGTCGTTGCAGCGGCTTGAAGCCATTACCGGCCGGGCTGTCCCCTTCGTCAGGGGCGATATCCGTTCACACGAGGCTCTGGCGGAGGCGTTCAGCAACTATCCGATTGAGGCGGTGATCCATTTTGCCGGGCTGAAGGCGGTGGGGGAATCGGTGGCCGAGCCGCTTTTGTATTATGACAACAATGTCGCCGGCACGGTTTGCCTGTTAAAAACAATGCGGAAATTCGGAAGCAAAACCCTCGTTTTCAGCTCCTCGGCGACGGTATACGGCGATCCGCATGCAACCCCGATCCGCGAAGATTTTCCGCTGTCGGCAACCAGCCCCTACGGCCGCACCAAACTGATGATCGAGGAGATGCTCGGCGACCTGCACACGGCGGATCCGGCCTGGCGCGTTGCGCTGCTGCGCTATTTCAATCCCGTCGGGGCGCATGAAAGCGGTCTGATCGGCGAAGATCCGCGCGGCATTCCCAACAACCTGATGCCTTATATCTCTCAGGTGGCAGTCGGCAAACGCGCGAAGCTGAGAGTCTTTGGCGGAGACTATGACACCCCGGACGGAACCGGCGTCAGGGACTATATCCATGTCGTTGATTTGGCGCGCGGCCATCTGAAAGCGCTGGAAGCCCTGGCGGGGCAGCCGCGGCTGCTGACGGTCAATCTGGGCACAGGCCGGGGCTACTCCGTACTGGAGATGATCGGGGCATTTGAAAATGCCTCGGGCCGCAAAGTATCTTATGAAATCGTGGAAAGACGCCCGGGAGATGTGGCCAAATGCTATGCCGATCCTTCGCTGGCAAAATCATTGCTCGGCTGGGAGGCCCGGTTCGACCTGGGGAAAATGTGCAGCGATTCCTGGCGCTGGCAATCAATGAATCCGGACGGCTATGCGGAGGTCAATTAATCGCAGCCCCCCTTTGTGCAAGAGAACCCCTCACCGCTCATAGCTTCCCTTCATGCCGGCCAGATGCTGGATTGCCAGAATGGGATGCCGCCAGGTCATCCCCGGCCCGGCGAATCGCATCACCGCTGTAATCCGCTCCCTCATATCCTTTTTGTAGCAATGGATCGGACAACGGCTGCAGGCAGGTTTTTTCTCGCCGTAACGGCAGCCCCTGA
>CAZKHU010000009.1:0-17340 GCA_964552725.1 uncultured Syntrophus sp. | reverse complement strand
TGGATCGGACAACGGCTGCAGGCAGGTTTTTTCTCGCCGTAACGGCAGCCCCTGATCCGCGCTTCGGCATATTCGGCAAGCTCCCGGCAGCTCTCGCACAGCTCCCTTGTCCCGTGCTGCCGCCGGCAGTAAAGGCCGACCATCAGCTTGACGGTCCGCACCTCTTTGGCAAGCGATTTCATAATTCTACCAGAACCCCCGTTCCATGCAATTATCCATGAATTCCAGAGCGGTTTTCGGTTCTTTCTTCAGAAAATCGTACAGATTTTTCCCCACATCCGGATAAATGGCGCATTGGTTGATTTTCTCGACATCCACCCAGGCTATCCCGAGGGAACTGGTGTTGTCCGGCCTCACCTTTGGAGAGCCGTAGATCTCAAGGGCCTGAAAAATGATATGGAGTGTCTGGGGATGGCGTTTTGTTGCGGACGCCTCGCCCACCATGATCACACCCCCGATTTCCACCTTGATGCCAAGTTCATCCTTCCACTCCTTAAGCAGGGTTTCCTTCAGCGGGGTATCATGATCCACGCCTCCGCCGGGCAGGGCAAACACCTCCTTGCCGCCGTACATGTATTTCATGCAGAGGATCTCCCCTCCCCTTTCAAATACAGCCGATACGCGTACTCTCATGATCTCTCCTCTCCAATGCGCGTGCATGTTTTTTGTTTTTTTACCATATCATCGGCAATTAATAAACAGGCAAATTGCCATCAGGCATTTCAATGGCCTGTTCGATTATCGGTTGAAAATAGTTTCGCTTCGCAGTATTAGTGGCCGGTCGAAGATAAACGGGAGAGGGCTATGTTTCATATAGAAAAAAAGCTTTTGCTTGCGGTTGCGGCGCTTCTGGCAATCGGCGGGTGTGTCGGAAAAAGCGAATATCTGCAGAAGCAGTCTGAGGCCGAAAGTCTCAAGCTGGAGGTAACGGCAGCCGCGACAAGAAACAGGCAGCTCCAGCTTGAGGTGGAAAATTTAATCAACGAAAGAGAGGCCTTGCTTGCCCGGCAGAAAATATTAAGCTCTGACTATGAAAAACTGGCTGCTGACAGGCAAACCCTCGAAACCGCTTTGGAGGCGTACAGGAAAAAGGCGGACATTACAATAGAGAGATTGCGCGAACAGAACGCTGAGCTGCTCGGAGACAAGCAGATGCTCAACGAAAGCATCGCCCTGTTGAAAAGAACCAAGGAACAGGAAGTCAAAAAAGTGAGCGGCACGTACGAAAACCTTCTGGAAAAAATGGAAAAAGAGATTCAGGAGGGGCAAATCGCCATAACCGAACTCAAGGGAAAGCTTACCGTCGATGTTGTGGACAAGATTCTCTTCGACTCAGGCAAGGCGGAGATAAAACCCGAGGGACTGGAGGTGCTGGGCCGCGTTGTCGATATCCTGGCCACGACGACGGACAAGGTGATCCGCGTCGAGGGACACACCGACAATGTTCCAATCAGGGGCAACCTCGCAAGGCAGTATCCGACGAACTGGGAGCTGTCCGCGGCACGCGCGCTCACGATCGTGCGCTACCTTGAATCCCAGGGGCTCGACCCCCTCAAGCTTTCCGCGGTCGCTTTCGGAGAGCACCGGCCTGTAGCGGATAACGACACCCCGGAAGGCCGGGCCAGAAACCGGCGAATCGCCATAGTTTTACAGCCGGATGAATAGATGATCATGAAAATATGACAGAAAAGCCCAACATGAGGGATTTGTCCCTCGAAGAAATAGAAAACCTGATAATCGGCTTGGGAAAGGAAAAATACCGCGCCCGCCAGATCGTGAAATGGCTTTACAAAAGCGGGGCGACCTCCTTTTCGGAAATGACCACTCTTTCGCGGGAGTTCCGCGCCCGGCTGGCAGAGCTTGCCGACGTTGCAGAGCCTTCAATAGACAGGATTCAGACATCCGAGGACGGAACGAAGAAGATACTCTTCCGGCTCGCCGATGATTTTTTCATTGAAAGCGTTCTCATCCCCGGCCGCAACCACTGGACCGCCTGCATCTCGACGCAGGCCGGCTGCGCGATGGGATGCCGTTTCTGCCTTACGGGCAGCGGGGGATTTAAGCGCGATCTGAGGCCCTCGGAGATAACCGGCCAGATGACCATGCTGCGGCGCAATCTGCCGGAAGGACCGAATATAAAGAACATAGTGATGATGGGAATGGGAGAGCCGCTGGCCAACTATGACAACGTCCTAAAGGCAATCCGGATTCTGATCTCCGACTACGGACTGGGCTTTTCCAGCCGCAAAATAACCGTCTCCACTTCCGGCCTTGCCCCGCTTATAAAGCAACTGGGGCGGGACATCTGCGTCAATCTCGCCATTTCCCTGAACGCCCCGGACGACAGGAAAAGAGACGAATTGATGCCGATAAACCGAAAATATCCCCTGCCGGAACTACTTGCCGCCTGCCGGGAGTATCCGATGCCGGGAAGGCGGATGCTGACCTTCGAATACATTCTGCTCGCCGGCGTCAATGATTCGGCCGAAGACGCCAAAAGGCTCGTTCGCCTTCTCCGGGGGCTTCACTGCAAATTAAATCTGATTGCCTTCAACGAGTTTCCCGGGTCCGCCTATCATACTCCGACTCCCGCGGCCGTATCGGCATTTCAGCAGATACTTCTGGACCACCATTACACGGCAATCCTCCGCGCCAGTCACGGGAGGGATATTCTCGCCGCCTGCGGTCAGTTAAGCGGCCAAACGTCCCTCTAAAACAGCCACCAGCCCTTTTTCTTCTCCGGGACTTTGAGACCGTTCCTTGCTTCGGTTATCAGGCGATTGACCTTTTTGTCATCGAGACCGACATTCGCATATTCGTGCGCAACCTTCTCGAGACGCTGCAAAGAGGCCCGGTATTTTTTCATCTTTAAATAGAATTCTCCGACATACAGCTCTTTTTCGCCCATGCTCTTTTTGCACTCCAGAATCCGCTTATCGGCAAGTGCGGAAAATTTGCTGTCGGGAAAACGCGCCGTCAGTCTTTCAAATTCCTTGATCGCCTTGAAAGCTTCGGAATTGTCGCGATCGACTGTTGTCAACTGATTCAGATAGCACATTCCGCTCTGGTACATGGCATAAGGCAGATTTTCGTTCGTCGGATGCAGATCGATGAATTCTTTATAGGCAAGCGCCGCCTCGGGGTACTCCTTGGCGCTGAAGAAGGAATCGGCAATCCCCATCTCCCCCATAATGGCCAGCGAGCTGAGCGGATACTCCTCTTTGACGCGCTGGAAGAGTTCGATGGAACGCTTGTACCTGCCGGCATTGTACTCTTCGAGCCCCTGCTGATAGATGCTTTCGGGATTCGCACGGGCCATTCCGGTTCTGGTTTGCCAGGGCAGCCAGATCTTGCAGCCGGCAAGTAAAAAGACCATAATCAGCAACGCTGCAAAAAACTTTTTATTGTGAACCATCTCAACATTTCCTTTCCCGAAGGGCCTGACGCCTGCCAAGGCAGTTGTCGCTTTTAAAAAAACTCCCGGATGGCGGCGACTATTGCACAAAAAACGGGCCCCTGTCAATCAGGATCGAAACCCCGCAACAAATCCCCTTCCCGCGCAGGCGGAACTGGACTTTTGACAGATGCCATACAAACTGGTATACGACGTGCTGCAATCTCGGGAAAGGACGGGCATGAAAACTGTCGGCATTATTTCAGGAACGGTTCTGCTTCAGGGCAACGGAATATTCTCGGACCTCCGTGAAGAGACCGTGGAAACGGAATTCGGACGGGCAACGGTCCTTCGCTCGGCGAACGTGGTTTTCGTCGCCCGCCATGGGACCGATCCCGCCTTTCATATCCTGCCTCATCTGATCAACCACCAGGCAAACCTTGCCGCTCTGAAAAAAACGGGGGCAGATGAGGTTATCGGCATAAATTCCGCAGGCGCCCTGAACCACCGTACGAAGCCGGGAACGCTTGTCGTGCCTGACGATTACATCCAGCTCGGCGGGGGCATTACGACGTTCCGGGGGAGGTCTGTTCATGTAACGCCCTGTCTGAATCGGGAAGTGCGGCAGAAACTGCTCCTCGCAGCACAGAAATGCGGCCTGACCCCGGTTGACGGCGGAATATACTGGCAATCGCCCGGTCCCCGCCTGGAAACCCGGGCAGAGATAAAGATGATCTCGCAATTCGCCGACATCATCGGAATGACAATGGCCAGCGAGGCAATTGTCGCTCAGGAACTCGATATACGGTACGCATCCCTGTGCTCGATCGACAACTACGCCCACGGCATTGAGGATGAAACCCTGACTTTGCAGAAGATACTTCGACGCGCCCGGCTCAACGCCAAGGCCGTCCAACGGATACTGACCCGCTATCTCGAACAGGACAGTAATCAGAATGACTGACCGCTCGCGCGGCAGGGGATCAAAATGCCCCGAGCTGGCAGGGTTTGATCCGAATTTTCAGATTCTCGCAAGCCGCGGAAACAGCCATTTTAGATATCGTTCGTTCCGCGGCGATGTCCCACGCCGATTTGCAGGAAAGTTTTCCTTCGACCAGCCGGGCGCGGATGGCGGCTTCAATATCCGGCGTCACTTCCTTCGCCGGTTCAACCGTCTTTCCTTCCGGAAATTTATCTTTCGGATAGCCGAAAAGCCCAAGCTGGCAGTTCTTTATCCTGATTTCCAACAAATCTACAGCAACGCCGACTTCTTTCAGGCTAATCCCCAGATTCGCGCTTATCCGCTCGGCCTGAGCACAGGCAATCTTCCCCTGAACGGCTTCAGCGCGCACCGCTTCGGCCAATTTTTCCTGAATAACCGTACCTGAAGCGTGTTTAGCCGCGTACCCCCCTGCATCCTCGTGTGTCATTGCCGACTCCTTCATGACTATTAAACTTCGTTTCCCATCGCCCGCAAGTTCAATCGTTTCCGGCTCTGCAGCCCTGAGCAAATCTCCTTACGCGTTCCAAAATACGCAGTCATTTTACAATGCCCCCCCTGTTTTATCAAGACAAACCTGTCCCGTCACAACTTCGGAGACAAGGGAAATATCTGTTGACATTGCAACTATATCTCCTATAGGAGAACCATCGCTGGAATAAAAGGGGGCGGCTCCTTTCAGATTTCGCAGAAGAATTCAAAGGGAGAAAACGCGATATGTCAGAAAGACAGGTACTTGTCAGCCGAGAAAACGGCCTGGCGACAATAACGATCAACCGGCCCAACGTAATGAATGCGCTGACCGCCGAGACCATGTCTTCGCTATTAGCCACTTTGACAGAGGTCGGAACAGACCCGAACACCCGCGTGGTGTTACTTCAAGGCGCCGGCGGAAATTTCACGACGGGGGCGGATATGTCTTTGCTGGGCGCTTCCGCCGATCCCGCGCAATCGTTTCAGTTTATGAAAAACACGGCCGGGGGGCTGATCCTTGCCGTGAAGAAAACTCCCCAACCCGTTATCTGCAAGGCAAGGGGCAACATTTACGGCTATGGGATGGGGCTGGCCCTGGCATGCGATTTCGTCATTGCCGCGGATGAGGCAAGATTTTGCGAGGCCTTCGTGAATCTGGGAATTTCCCTCGACGGCGGGGCTTCCTACTTCCTGCCCCGTCTGGCAGGCATGGCCAGGGCAAAGGAAATGGCCCTTCTGGGAGACGTAATCAGCGGCAGGGAGGCCGCCGCCCTTGGCCTTGTCTGCAAATCCGTCCCGGATGCCGAGCTCGATCGGGAAATCGGGCGGCTGGTCGGCAAACTCGCGTTGAAATCAGCGCAGGCAATGAGCTCCATCAAGGAAACGCTTGAAAAAGGTCTGAATGGCGATCTCGAAATGGCCCTCGAGCGGGAGGCCGCTCATCAGTCAACCCTGCTTGCCGGAGACGAGTTAAAAGAGGCAATCAGACTGTTTCTGGAATCACGCAAGAAATAGGCCGCAAGCTATCCCGTTCAAAGCCTCTGCGCCAGATAGATGAAAACCGGCAGATGGGAGCTCCTCTTTATTTCAGTGAATTCATTTATTATTTCTCTTCGCTGCGCCCTGCCGAAGATTGGGGACAGAAAGGCCGTGCCCCGATCTTTGACCGTCGTCTCCCGGGAAAGCGCCGTTTTTATCCCCTCCTTATGCCGTTGCGGCAGGCCCGCCCCCAGCACAAAGTTGCAACTCACAGTTACCCTGTCCCAGCCCCGATTCACCGCCATCATCTTCCGAAAGGCCTCCGTTGTTTTTTCGGCGCGCAGGGGCTTCCCGATGATCGATAGCGTTTCCTGATCAAACGACTCCAGCCCGATATTGAGGAAAGTCCGGAATGGCAGGCTGTTGAGCGCGTCAAACAGCGAGTTTTTTGCCTTCAGAAAGGGATCAACGCTGCCGAATAAAAAGAGATTGGCGGGCCCCTTGTGAAAGGACGCGGCAAGATTCAGCCCCTCATAGGCAAGCTTTGCCGCGGTGATCAGAATTTCTTCCCCGCCGGCAAGCGCATCGTTTTGCCCCAGGACGATTGAATTATAATTTACCAGATCCTCGCCATAAAAATCTTTCAATGAGCTTATCTGCTGCCGAATGTTCTCCACGCTGCGCACCTGCAGGGACTCATGCTCCGTGAATGTGCAGAACCGGCAGTTATAGTCGCAGCCATCGGTAATAATGAGGGGAATAACCTCATAATCGACATCGATCGTATCGGGGGGGAGCACCGGCAGATTTGTCCCCATGATGCGGTGCAGGAGGGCAGCCTCGCGGAGCAGCCCTCTTTCATCAAAGGCGGCAATCCTGAGCAGAAAATCACGAGCCCTGTCGCATAACGCCGCCCCGGCCAGTCTCCCCGCCTCTCCGGCAAATTCGGAAACAGCCCGCAGTACCAGCTTTACGTGCTTTTCCTCCAGACGCCTGGCCGGGAAGAGGTCAAAATTGTAGACGCCATTGTACGGAATATAGAAGCTTTTGATGAGGTCATAGTCTGAGGCATAGTTTTCCACGCCATAATAAATCAGGTCATTCCCGTCGGTTCTCTTCAGCATTTCCTGGGCGTCGGGCCATACCCCCCGCCCGCCCGCGATCCATTTCCAGCCCCCGCGAAGATTGAAGTCGAAACGGTACCCGCGCCACTTGATTTTGACCGGAATGCCGTACCACACCGGGAAACTGAACTTGGCCCAGTCATCCCTGCCGGCGCAATCGAACAAAATCTCCATATCCTCTATCTGACAACGTTCCACTGAAAGCCCCGCCTCCGTTACCAGCCGCTTTTAGACCCGCTTCGAAAAACTTTCAATCGAAAATGAAGGGTCAGGTCTACATTCTACACTTTTTAGGCGTCGCCTGATTTACATACGTTCCTGACTCGCGCACGTTAACGCATCCAATAGATAGAGAGCCGGTCCAGCAAAACTGGACAGTAACATAAGTGAAAAGCTGCTTTATAATGACACAGAAAGGAACAGCGCCTTTGCACGGCGCACGATATAAATATGTTACGCTGAGATGCCCTGGGATGAATTTCAAAATCCGTGACGTCCAAACAATTTTTCTCTTGTTTCCATATTTTTCATGATAAAGCTTGCCTTTTTCTCTTTTATGACACATAAAATATACAAAAGAGTGAGCAAGTAACCACATAATTGTTATAATTATGTGATAAGCCCTTTGACTCTGCTAATCGTGAGGCGCACGGTATGGAACGATTACTATTAAACGATTTATTGAAATGGAAGGAATCAAAGTATCGGAAGCCATTGATTCTCAAAGGCGTCCGACAGGTCGGCAAGACGTGGATACTGAAGGAATTCGGCAGGCTTTATTACAATAATATTGCCTATTTCAACTTTGATGAGCATGAAGAATACAAACAGTTTTTTGAAAAGACAAAGGACGTTGACCGCATCCTGCAAAACCTTGTCATGGCCAGCGGTCAGACCGTCAAACCGCAGGAAACGCTCATTATCTTCGATGAAATTCAGGAATGTTATGACGCCTTGAATGCCTTGAAGTATTTTTGTGAAAACGCGCCCGGATATCATGTGGCCTGTGCGGGCTCGCTTTTGGGCATTGCCCTCTCCAGGCCTGTTTATTTTCCGGTCGGAAAGGTCGATTTTCTTGATATCCGACCAATGACCTTCACCGAGTTTCTGATGGCCAACGGTGACGGGAACCTTGCTGAATATATGCAAAAAATTGAATCTATTGAACCAATTCCCGATGCATTTTTCAACCCGCTTTATGAAAAATTGAAGATGTATTTTGTTACAGGCGGTATGCCGGAAGCTGTCCGCGCCTGGGCCAAAGAGAGGGATGTTGAGCTGATACAGCAGGCATTATCAAACATTCTCGGTGCTTATGAGCGAGATTTTGCAAAACATTCCGAACCGAAGGATTTCCCGAAGCTATCTCTGCTCTGGAAGTCCATTCCCTCACAGCTTGCGCGCGAAAACAAAAAATTCCTTTACAAGGCTGTCAAGGGCGGCGCAAGAGCCAGAGAGTATGAAGATGCCCTGCAATGGCTCTGTGATGCAACCCTGACTTACAAAATTTTTCGCAGCGCCGCGCCCGGATTACCCGTTTCCGGATATGATGACTTATCGGCGTTTAAATTATACATGGTGGATGTCGGCTTGCTGCGCCGACTGTCGCTGCTTGCGCCCTCGGCATTTGGCGAAGGGAATCGGTTGTTTGTCGAGTTCAAGGGCGCGCTGAGCGAAAACTACATCCTGCAGGCTCTGATGAATCAATTTGAGGCGGCGCCGCGTTATTGGGCGGTTGATAACCCGCACTACGAGGTTGATTATTTGATACAGAGAGAAAATGACATCTTCCCGGTTGAAGTGAAATCCGAGGACAATGTGGAGAGCAAAAGCCTCAAAAAGTTTGCGGAAAAATACGGCGGCAGAATCAAACTGCGGGTTCGCTTTTCCATGCAGAACCTGAAACTCGACGGCGATGTCCTGAATATTCCCCTTTTCATGGCCGACTGCGCGGATGCATTGATTGGCATGGCGCTGAAACAACTTGGCCGGGGGTAATCCGTGCAATCCGGGGAGACAACGTAAAACGATCATAACTATTCAGCACTTAAAAAAGATTGTCATCCCCGAAAGCGCAGCTTAATGTCCATAATGCTTCTATCCCCGATAACGGCATTCGGGGACGGATCTGGTTTTAAAACCGGCGCCATATTCCCGATTACAACCTCGGGAATAACAGATTTTATTATCACGCTGAATGGTTACGATTAATATTTCAGAAAGAACGGTTGTTTAATGCTGCTGCCATACAACGGGAACATCTCTAATATAATTTGTCTTTTCGCCCATTGCGGAAAGGATGACGACGAAGGCAACCACATTTACGAGATAGCTGCCGCATCGCTCTCCCCAAATGGACTTGGGGAACCGTTTTCGTCGCCGGTAAGGTACAAAAAAACGACCGAGCGCGACTATCGCCTCTCGGGCGTCTCCCGCGAGATACTGCAGGGCGCTCCTGGTTTTGCCGATGTCGCCGCGTTCCTCTTCCCGCTGTTTCGGGAAACGAATATCGTTGTCACGCTAAATCCCCATGCGGAAATAGCGTCGCTGCTGTCGGTTTACGGAAACCCCCGCGTTGTCGATTTACGGTTCGCCGCCGAATTCTTTCTGCCCCAGGCCAACACCGCCTCTCCCCAATCCCTTTGGGAATACCTGCATGGAAAAAAGCGGGACAAATTTTCGTTCAGCGCTGAAGAGGCGCTTCTTCTTTCTGTCGAGCTTTTGAAGCATCTATCCGGAGTTATTCTCAATCCGGCGGAATTCCCCCCGGCTGCGACCCTGCGTTTCTACCTTAAGAAAAGCGACACGCTCTTCGGCGATCTCTTCATCCACCTGAATCAACACTTTCGGGACTATTTCGGCGGGCTTTTCGACCCCGGCGCCGGCGAGGAGACAGACGACTGGAAAGGTTTTCTGGAAAAGGCGCCGCAAAAAATACCCCTGCCTGTTCAAGATGACGACCCAAAGAAGGTTTCACTGCCCCATATTGAAGAACTCCATCAAGCGCTCGCCGCAAAGACTAAAGGCTATGTGCTCCGCTCTCCGCAGATCGCCTATGCCAAACACGTGGCAACCGCCCTCAACGAGCGCGAGGTCCTCACGATCGAGGCGGGAACGGGCACCGGAAAAACCCAAGGATACCTGATTCCCGCGCTGGAGTTTCTGACAAAGAACCCCGGCGCTCGCATTGCCATCTCCACCTATACAAAAAACCTCCAGGAACAGATCGTCCGGCGCGAGCTGCCGCTTGCCGCCTCACTCAAGCCGGCCTTCAAAAAGCTGCCGGTTGCAATGTTGAAAGGCAAATCGAACTATTTATGCGCCGAGAAGCTCGATCATCTCTATGAAGAGGCCCTCATCGGAAGCAGATTGTTGTTGTGGCTTTATTTTGTTAATAAAATCTTTCATTTCCGGCAGGCGGACGGCGATGCAACCGGAGAAAGAATCCGTTTTCACCTCAACGACGGCTTTTTCTTTCGCCGGCTCCAGCATGAAATCTCGGCGCGCAGCGGCTGCACCCGACGCCATTTTCGTTGCCCGGCCCAGGTAATCGTCGCCGAGGCCCTGAACGCCCGGCTGGTCATCACCAACCATCACAAGCTGGCGCTTCTGAACAAGGACGGGGCATTGGCGGGCATTTTCCGAAACTGCATTATCGATGAGGCCAACCATTTTGAACAGGCCGCCCGCGGCGCCTTCGCGCTGGAAGTCTCGTCGCGCGAGCTTTCCGACTCCACAACCTATATTGAAACGGCGCTCCGGCGCATTGCGTCTTTTAATGACGAGTCCCTCGGCAGGGCTGCCGGCGAGGCGCTCGACGCCGTTAATGCCCTCCGCGAAGAAATGTCGGCATTTTTCACAGTTATCTCGTCAATCCGCGGCACATTGCAGGGAGGGGAGGCAACCATCATCCCTGCCCAACACCCCTCCTTCCGGAAGGGACGATTGAACGTTCAGCTTTTGGAACTGCGGAAAGTGATCAAAAAAATAGCGGTCTGCCTCTCCTTTGTAAAGGACGAAGAATCCTGCCGGAAAATCGGCATCCGCCCCCGAACTGCCGAACGGCTGAAAACGGCGCTCCAGGATATAGAGGACTATGCCGATACCGTAAAGGCAATCGCCGACATCTGCGACTCTCCGGAGTATGTAACCGCAGCGGTCCTTTACGTTCACCACTGGGTTCTCTCTACCCGCGCGGTCGAGGTGGCGGAAATTCTCCGCACTCACCTCTACAAAATCTGGGACAGTGTAATCTTCACCTCGGCCACGCTTCGCCAGGGCAAGAGTTTCGAGGGCTTCATGAGCATTGCCGGCATGACGCCCCCCAAAGCCTTATCCACCGGGGCAACTCAAGAACAGTCAGCGAGCAGCGCCGGGAATAATGTCCCGAACCAACGGGAAATGAACGGCGGTAAAGCGAATGTTTCCGAAGGGAAAGGTAACGGTCATAATGATAAAGAGCAGAGGGATTTTCGTTTTGAGGCAATACCCTCCCCATTTGCGCCCGACGCCTTTGTAATCAGCGTGCCTCCGGAGGCCCTTAGCGGCGCTTATAACAGTAAAGAATTGTGGCTGTCCCGCGTCGCGGATCTGCTTCCCGGTCTTGTCCGTGAAAACCGGGGGCGAACCCTTGTTCTGTTTGCAAGCTACGGAGATCTTAATGAAATAGCGGCACGGGTCGGAGACGATATCCGCGCCTCCGGCTACCCCCTGCTCCTTCAGGAAAGCGGCGCTTCCACGCTCTCGCTGGTCGATGAATTCAGGGAGATCAGGGAGAGCGTACTTTTCGGCGTGGACTCCTTCTGGTTCGGGGTGGATTTCCCCGGCGACACGCTGACCCAGGTCGTTATCACCAGGCTTCCCTTTCCCCACCCGCAGGACCCCCTGCAGATCGCCCGCCGCAACATCCTTGCCGAAAAGGAGTACTGGCGGCGCTATCGTTATGAAACAGCAATCAAACTCCGGCAGGGAATCGGCCGTCTGATCCGCTCCGAGGCGGACAGCGGACAGGTGGTTATCCTCGATGCGCGTTACCGTAAATACAATGGAAACAAATAAGTTATGAGTTACTGTCTTCAGCCTGGCAATGACACAAGAAGTTTTTATCAAAAAAGCACCGTAAAACCCCTGCCTTCAGGCATGGGGGATAAAAGCGTAAGTTGTTTTTTTCTTTACTATTACCTTGTTCTTTGCTATAGTATAACCATGCGAAGAACGTATAAATACGGGGCGAAGATCACGAGAGCAACCGAGGAAGCGAGCATACGCTGGTTGTCTTTGTGCTGTACGCTGTACAATACGGCACTTGAGCAAAGGATTGATGCCTACGGCAGGTGCGGTGTTTCCGTCACCGCCGTACGGCAGAAGAATGAGCTTCCCGCCCTTAAAGCCACCTTCCCGGAATATTGCACGGTGGGCTCGCAGGTTCTGCAGGATGTGATTGAACGCCTTGACAGAGCCTATCAGGGATTCTTCCGGAGAATCAGAACCGGAGACATCAAGGCGGGGTTCCCACGCTTCAAGCCCTTGAGCAGGTATGATTCCTTCACGCTGAAGCAGGCAGGCTGGCGTCTTGACGGCAGATACCTCTATGTAACCGGACTTGGGAGATTCAAGATGTACCTCTCCCGCCCTGTTGCCGGAGACATCAAGACGGTGACTGTCCGCAGGACCGCTGCCGGCAAATGGTTTGTCTTCTTCTCCTGCGATAATGTCCCCGAACGGGATTTCCCCATAACTGACGCCTCTGTGGGGATCGACGTCGGCATCAAATGCTTCTGCGTTGATTCGGATAACCACAGTGTTGCCAACCCCAAATTTCTGAAACAGGGAGCAAGACTGCTCCGCCGCAGACAAAGGAGCCTTGCACGCAAGCAGAGAGGTTCCAGTAACCGGGGAGACGCCCGGCAACTTGTTGCGAAGGCGCATGAAACGATACAGGAACAGAGACGTGACTTCGCCCACAAAGCGGCGAACCACTATATTTTGAACTATCAGGAAATCTACATTGAGGATTTGGGCATTCGCAACATGGTGAAGAACAGACGCCTCTCCAAAAGCATCTCTGATGCGGCATGGGGGATGTTCTTTGACTTTCTGACGTACAAAGCGGAAGAAGCTGGTCGTCAGGTCGTCAAAGTGAACCCCCGTAATACCAGTCAGCTTTGCTCCCGGTGCGGGACGCTTGTCCCAAAAACATTGTCTGTTCGCATTCATCATTGCTCATCCTGTGGTGCAGTTCTCGACAGGGACTACAATGCGTCCCTGAATATCATAGCCCTCGGGCAGAGGGCTCAGGCGCTAACACCGGCACTGGCCGATGTTGCCTGAGAATCCCCCGGCTTTAGCCGTGGGGAGTGTCAAATTGACATCTGAGCGGTTGGTGTTAAGCTGCATTTTCTTAAAATCCCGAGGAGAACTGTCATGAAGAACGTAGAGATGAAAGTGGACGGCAACATCCTGTCTATCAAGGTTGACCTATCAAAAGACTTTGGCCCGTCATCATCAGGGAAGACCATTATCATTGCCTCAACAGAAGGAAATGTCACCGTTGATGGGCATGAAGAGGCGAAGGTCGGACTGAACGTTTACCGGAAGAAATAGCATAGGGCCGTCTCAATCAGACAGCCTTAAAAGCATGTAAAATTATGTGGTCGATAATTTGGGGCTCAAATACAAAGTTTCTCTATGGCTCGTCGGGCCAGGTCATTGAACACGGGATGAAAGGCTTGTGAAGTTTATCTTGATATTTGAAAAGAAAAAACCAATTGAATAAACACGATGGACTGTGATATTTTGAGGCACAGGAATGAAGATGCTTCCCAAAATAAATGCATCCAAGATATCCTTAAAGTGAGGTTGTTATCATGGAAATTCATGAGCTTGTGGTTGAAATGAAACTTCTCGAACGTCGAATGACTTTTTTTGAGGAAAAATATGGCATCCTCAGCGAAGACTTCTATGAGGCGCTGACGACTGGCAAATTAGAGCGTTACGACGAATACGATGAATCGAGGAACGATTTCAGCCGTTGGAAAGGTATTTATGAGACATGGCAACGACGCAAGCAGGCTTATAGAGAAGATCTTTGCAAGCGTGACGTCATCGACACGCTACGCGTGCAACCAGCGTATTGATAATGGATACTTCCCCCCTGTCTTCATTGGCCGATTATAGTCGATTCGTTTCAGAATTGATTAACCGGACACAGGTTCACCATTCTACAGTGGTTGTCTGGTCGGAAAGCCCCCATACGGGAATTGCGGAGGGAGAGATATTCTTCCACAATGGTCTACGTTTACGCATGAGGGAAGATCTCGATTTTGATGCGTCTCTTGTCACATCCTATGGTTACGAGATTTACAGAGGGGATGAGCGCCTCTATTGGTACGATGATTTCCCGCACCCCCAAGATTCCAGCCTTGCATCGACGTTTCCCCATCACAAACATGTTCCTCCTGACATAAAAAGTCATCGAATTCCCGCGACTGGACTGAGTTTCAGCCAGCCGAACCTTCCAAATGTCATCGAAGAGATTTTGGCGATAAAGTCATGATCGAAGCATGCGACTTTATCATAAAGACGGTTCATCCAGCTGATATGTATAGCTTCCTGAACTGATTCGTTAATCCACCCTTTATCGCGGCGAAGGCATGACTTACAAGTTGCCATTTTTTTCACCAAGGTATATTGATGAGTTGCGGTTGAAAGATGGCATTTTAGGGGGATGATTGGGGGCGAGGGTTCCTTCCTGAACACATTAGGTTGATACTTTTCGTTGTTATCGTAGATTTCAAATAGAAATTGTGATAGTAAATCCAAATATTTTATCTGGAAACCATATAAACGGTAGTTTCCGGGCGACTGCGTCGCCGCGATTCGAAGAGAAAAGAAGTACTATGAAACCATATAGGAACCATATGGTAGACTGAGAATATAACCTTAACCTGAAGAATTTCTATGCTTACCATAGGATGAATGGAGGTGTCTCATTTTAGTCATCAATTTTTATAAGACACGGTTAATGAGACGCTTTCAATTAAGCTTCTTAAGCATATCCCTATTGTTATTGCTTTGGCCTATTTCAGGGATGGCGCAAAGTGATACTACCCCGCCCACGATTAGCGCTTTTGATTTCTCTCCAAAATATATTGATGTAACAAACGGTTCAGCAACAATAACCGTTTCCCTTACGCTATCTGATCCATCGGGCATCCCAACGGTGGGTCACAAACCTCAAGTGCATTTCAACAGCCCTTCTGGTGTTGACTACGCGGTGATCGTCAATAATGGAAGTCCGGCAACTATTACGATTCCAAAAGCAGCTGCAGCCGGCACATACACGTTAGACTTTATATCTGCCTATGATAACATTGGCAATTATAAATTTTATCATGCCGCTGAAGTGCAACAACTTGGCTTTCCAACTACTTTTCAGGTTACAAGTGCCAACCAAGATATTGCGCCGCCCACGATTAGCGCTTTTGATTTCTCTCCAAAATATATTGATGTAACAAACGGTTCAGCAACAATAACCGTTTCCCTTACGCTATCTGATCCATCGGGCATCCCAACGGTGGGTCACAAACCTCAAGTGCATTTCAACAGCCCTTCTGGTGTTGACTACGCGGTGATCGTCAATAATGGAAGTCCGGCAACTATTACGATTCCAAAAGCAGCTGCAGCCGGCACATACACGTTAGACTTTATATCTGCCTATGATAACATTGGCAATTATAAATTTTATCATGCCGCTGAAGTGCAACAACTTGGCTTTCCAACTACTTTTCAGGTTACAAACGGACCTACTACCTATACGGTCAACGCCTCGGTTTCAGGAACTGGCGGCTCAATTAACTGCACACCAGCTGCTGTTCCGCAAGGCCAGTCTTCCATTTGCACCATAGTACCTGCCAACGGCTATCAGCTATCAGGCCTCACGGATAACAGCGCAGCCGTGGCCAGCACTGGAGGCAGCTACACGATTGATGCGATCTCGGCAAACCATACCGTCGTTGCTGCATTCAGCCTTACGCCCGACACCATCGCCCCAACAGTTTCAATAAGTTTACCCGCAACATGGGCCTCCCGCACGGTGCCAGTCACAATCAGCGCAAACGATAATGTAGGGATTTCAGTTTATTGCTTGACTGAGACCAATAGTTCTGCGGGCTGTAATTGGGTAAGTTCTGTCCCTCCCAGTTACCTGCTTACGACATCAGGGGAAAAAACTCTTTTTGCCTTCGTAAAAGATTCGGCGGGAAACGTTTCTAACCCAGCAAGCGCTCGGGTGAACATCAATGATATTTATAAAGGCGACGTGAATCATAACGGGGTTGTGGACATTAGTGACGCCATTCTGGCAATACAAGCTGTTTCTAGTATATCGCCTACTGAAATCATTTACAAGGAAGCAGACGTCAATGGTGATGGCCGTATAGGAATGGAGGACGCCATTTACATACTACAAATCATCGCAGGAATGAGAATTGATCCCGATATTCCCGCCTCAATTATAATCTCCGCTAATCCTGACGTGATTTTAAGCGATGGAATAGACAGATCGTTATTGATTGCCAAAGTCATGCCTCTGGATCAGGTTGATGGGCTTATTCCCGACGGTACCACGGTCGAGTTCGAGGTGCTATCTGGATCGGCCAGCGTAGATCCCTCAAGCTCAGGCACTCTTGGAGGCGAAGCAAAAACAAATATAAGGGCCACGTCCACAGGAAGCGTATCCATCAAGGCGACGGTACGAGGACAGAATGTGACTGAGGTTACAAACATAACTGTTATTGATAGTTTTAGTAGCCTATTTAGTATGACCATGAGTTCCAGTGTAATACTTATAAATAATTACTATAAAGCAGGGTCGCAGTTTAGTTCGACAATAAGGAATAATTCCCAGCGGACTTTTGACCTTAATAAATTTGAGTTGAAGAATGGGAGTGTGGTTGTAACGTCTACGACAGATAAGTCATTACTCAACAACGGACAATTGTCTCCTGGTCAATCGGTAGGAACAACAGCCACCCTATCTATGAGCAAACTTGATAATGGGATGACGGCTATTTATTACCTCAGTGAACCAACCACAGGAAAATCTTTTACCGTTAATCGAGCATATTAGGAGTAACACCATCATCATGGCGGTGATGAGATAGAAAGTCTTGCAGCTTTCGAACGGCATTAATTGTTTTTCGCTAATAGCGCTGGTCATTGACTTGTAGGTGCTATACGTAACAAAATGCATGTTTTTTTGGTTAAGCAGTTCGGGTTGAAAGCTGCTCTAAAAAATCATCGTCCTCCCTCGTTGACTACAATAGTCGTCAAATACTTGATATGTTTGATATCGCCGATGAGTAAATGGT
>CAZKHU010000008.1:0-48271 GCA_964552725.1 uncultured Syntrophus sp. | reverse complement strand
ACAATTCTCAATCCCCTCCCCGTCGCCGTGTGTGGGACGTTGTCATCCTTGATGAAGCTCAAAAAATAAAAAATCGGGATGTAGAAGTAAGCCGTAAATGTAAACTTTTGCATCGAGCACGGGCATGGGCACTTACAGGCACACCGCTCGAAAATAGGGAAGATGATCTTGCCTCAATTCTCGAATTTGTAACGTCTTTAAAAGAAGGTGAAACACCTCCACGGTTCAACACGGGCTTAGGGCTCCGAGAAAAGCATAAATCTTTGCAGCTTCGCCGAAAGAAACATGATGTGCTTCCTCAACTTCCGCCTAAAATTGTAAGTCAAATATCGTTAACAATGGAGGGCAGGCAGCGCGAATATTACGACCGGGCCGAAAAAGAAGGCATTATCCAACTTAAGGAAAGTGGCGAGTTTGTCCGCATAGAAAATGTTCTCGCACTAATTATGAAATTGAAGCAGATATGCAATTTCTGCCCGTCTTCAGGGGCGTCAGTTAAATTTGACGATGTCCTGGAACGTTTAAATATTCTTGTCTCTGAGGGATATCGTGCCCTGATATTCTCACAATTCACGGATTCGCGGTACGGGGCGCATGCGATAGCGGCAAAGCTCGAATTCTTTAACCCGCTTCTTTATACAGGTGACTTATCCACAGGACAGAGAGATGCGATCATCAATACCTTCAAGGAAGATCAAGATCATAAAGTTCTCATTCTTTCCCTCCGTGCCGGGGGACAAGGACTTAACTTACAGGATGTTTCGTATGTTTTTCATTTTGATCGCTGGTGGAATCCTGCCGTTGAGCTTCAGGCTGAGGGCAGAGCGCACCGCTTGGGCCAAACCTTTCCTGTTCACATTTATAAGTATACGATAGAAAATACAATTGAGGAACGGATCGAGAAAATATTGATGGAAAAACAGCTACTTTTCGATGAGTTGGTGGACAGCGTTTCGATTGACTTAAAATCAAAGCTTTCAAGCGAAGAACTTTTCGGTTTGTTTGGTTTGGTTCCTCCTGAAAACCTAAAAACCTCAAAACACAAATCGGTATTTGCAGGGGAATACAGCGCAATGGGTGGTGGAGAATTTGAGAAGGATGCACCCCCCGTCACCGAAGGCCAAGGTTGCCTTGGAGGCGATTAAGGAAATTGAAATTTCAGATTAACAAACTGTACGCCCTGACGCCGTATTTCAACAATTCCCTTGACAAACAGTGGCTTTCCGCATATACACCCGTTCGCCGGATTGGGCTTTTGAAGATCCGGCAGGGTAGAAGAACCATTGTACTGGGACGTTGTTTTGAAAATTCCGAGGTATCAGCCCGGCGCTCCGACGGTCGGGCATTTTTGTTGGGCGGGTTTCTTCCGCGAGGAAGGCCTGGTGTTGGCAAGAGCATTGCGGAGTCATTGAAACAAGAGTCTCGTAACCATCCATTGTCATCCGGGATGTCGAACCCGTTGATTTTGGACAACAAGACGAAAGGAAGAAAATGACTTCACAATTTATTGATCTGTACCTGCGCCCCGAGTTGGAGCAGGCAGTTTCCGCGCTGGGTTTTGCCGAGCCCACCCCCATCCAGGCGGGAATTATTCCCCTCATGCTGGCCGGCATCGATGCGATCGGTCAGGCGCAGACCGGCACCGGCAAGACCGCCGCCTTTTCCCTCCCCATCCTGAACAATTTACGGACAGGCAGCCGCCTGCCGCAGGCCCTTGTTGTGGCGCCGACTCGCGAACTGGCCCTGCAGGTGTCGGAGGCGATGATCGGTCTCGGGCAATTCTGCAAGGTGCGCGTTGTCGCAATTTATGGCGGCGCCGCTTATGAGCGCCAGTTAAACCAGTTAAAACGTGGTGTTGACGTTGTTGTCGGGACGCCCGGCCGACTTTTGGATATGCTTAAGCGGGGCGCTCTTGACTTAAGCGAGGTGCGCACCGTGGTGCTCGATGAAGCCGATGAGATGCTTTCGATGGGCTTTATTGAAGATATCGAAGCCCTGCTTTCCGCCATGCCGACTGAACACCAGACGTCTTTATTCTCGGCTACCCTGCCTGCCCCTATCCGCAAACTCGCCAAAAAGTACATGCGCGAGCCGCAATCGGTGACGATCGGGCGCGATCAGACGACGGTTGCCGCCATCGAGCAGCGCTATTACTTAGTGAATCATGCCGACAAAACCGCCGCCCTTACCCGCCTGTTCGAGGTGGAAGAGATAACCTCCGCCCTCATTTTTGTCCGTACGAAACTGGGGACTCGCGATCTGGCGGCGGAGCTGACGAATCGCGGGTTTGCCTCCGAGGCGCTGAACGGTGACTTGAGCCAGGAATCCCGCGAGAGTACGTTGAACCGCTTTCGCTCCGGGCAGATCAAGGTGCTGGCGGCAACGGACGTTGCCGCGCGCGGGCTGGATATTGAGGGCATTTCCCATGTTTTCAACTACGATTTATCGGAAGACCCCGAGATTTATATCCATCGCATCGGCCGCACCGGCCGCGCCGGTCATACGGGCATCGCCATTACGCTGGTGACGCCCTCGGAAAAGCGCCGTCTGCACAATGTGGAGGCCTTTATCCACCAGACGCTGACAAAATCCACATTGCCGGGGGTTGAAGAAATCATGGCCCGCCGCCAGGGAGAACTGGTGGAAAAACTGCTCTTCTGGCTGAAGCGCGGGCGTTGCAAGCAGGAGCGCGCGATTGCCGAGAAGCTGGTGGAGGAAGGCGCCGATCCGCTTGATCTGGCCGCGGTTGCCATCAAGATTGCCCGCGCCGACGAAAAGATGCGTCCGGTTGACCCGGTTGCGGAAGTTGTCGAAATTCCCCGGGAGCGCTCCGTCGCCCCCAGGAGCGCCAGGAGAACGCCGCCGCGGAGAGAGCGATCGGCCGATCGCGCTGCTTCCCGGAGTGGGTCGCGCGTGCCGCTGCTGCGGGAAGACAAAAAAGCCTCCCGGGAAGCGGGGATGGTGAGCCTTTCGATGAACATCGGCAAGACGCACGGCATCCGCCCGGCGGACGTGGTAGGCGCGCTTTCCTATCAGGCCGAGATCCCCGGTTCGCAGCTCGGCAAGATTTACATCCAGCACGATCATACGCTGGTGGATGTGCCCGAGCAATTTGTCGCCAGGGTGCTGGCAAACGCAGGCCGCTACTCAATCCGCAAACAGCCGTTTACCATGGCCAGGACTTAGTTTGCAGGGATATCCTGAAGCTGTCCGTCTGCCGGAAGAAGTTCCTGGCTGCGCTTGCCCTGCCGGTTATCCCGGAGCTGCGGCTGAGACCGACCGGGGGCTCGTTGACACGAACCTTTTTTGTCACGTATCCATTTTTTCAGACTTCTGACGGGCAACAAGTTATCACTTCGTCCTTGCCTCACGGAGAAAAATCATCTATAAACGAACGCGGGAAGGGGGCGCCGCCGGCTGCCCTCTTGCGTCTGTTTTTATTGAAATAGGGAAAAAGATATGAAATTCAGCCTGCTTCCAAAAGAATACCTGTTTTTTGACCTGTTTGATCAGATGGCTGCTCATGCCGTTGAGGCCGCCAGTTGTTTCAAGGATTTTGCGACTGCCGGAATCTTTGATCACAAGGCAATCGAGAAGATGCACTTCATTGAAGAGGGTTGCGATTCTGTAACGCATGAAATCATCGACCGCCTGAACCGGACCTTTGTCACCCCTTTTGACCGCGAAGACATTTACTCGCTGGCCCATGAATTTGACAGCGTGATCGACCTCATCCAGGCTATCACCAATCGCATGTTGCTCTACAAGCTCAACAACGTCAGAAACGAAGATCTGATAAGATTTGCGGAGCTTATAGAAAGGTCGGTTGACAATCTTGCCAATGCGGTCAGAGGTCTGCGGGATTTGAAGCAGTCAAAAAAGATTTCAACCTGCTGCATCGAGGTAAACAGGCTGGAAAATCTCGGCGACCAGTTGCGGGATGAGGTTCTCAGCAAGCTTTTCGAAAATGCCAGCGATCCCATGCATGTCATCAAGTGGAAAGACATTTACATGGAAGCTGAAACCGTGCTCGACAAGTGTGAAGATGTGGCAAACATTGCCGCCTCCATTCTGATTAAACAGGGGTAATATGGATTGGAGTTTACTGCTGCTGATCGCCCTGGCGCTGGGATTTGATTTCCTGAATGGATTTCATGATTCGGCAAACTCTATCGCCACGATTGTCTCGACGCGCGTCCTGACCCCGCGTCAGGCAGTTATATGGGCCGCCTTTTTCAATTTCATCGCCTTCCTTTTTTTCGGTCTGCATGTTGCCGGGACTATCGGCAAGGGGATTGTCGATATCTCCGTTATGGATTCCCATATAATCTTTGCCACCCTCATCGGCGCCTGCGCGTGGGATCTGATTACCTGGCGCGTGGGGTTGCCGACGAGTTCTTCCCACGCCCTCATGGGGGGAATGATCGGCGCTGCGCTGGTAAAGACGGGCGTGAGCGCCCTTGTCTGGAAGGGCATTCTTACAACCGTCGCCTTCATCTTCATCTCGCCAATCCTCGGCCTTTTTCTGGGTCTTGTCTTTGGAAGCGCCGTGCAGTGGATCTTCCGGAGAAAGGCGCCCTCCCAGGTTGACCATATTTTCCGGAAAGGGCAGCTTCTGTCGGCAGCCCTGTACAGCCTTGGGCACGGCGGCAACGACGCCCAGAAGACCATGGGAATTATTGCCGGTCTGCTTTTCAGCGCCGGGCTTCTCGGAGAGAAATTCTATATTCCTTTCTGGGTTGTGCTTGCCTGTCACGGGGCAATTGCCATAGGCACGATGTCCGGCGGCTGGCGGATAGTCAAGACCATGGGGCAGAAGGTTGCCAAGCTGAAACCAGTCGACGGCTTTTGCGCCGAATCCGGAGCGGCGGTCAGTCTTTTTCTCGCTTCCAGCCTCGGCATCCCGGTCAGCACCACGCATACGATCACCGGCTCGATTATGGGGGTAGGCTCCCTGCGTCGCTTGACCGCCGTGCGCTGGGGGGTGGCGGGCCAGATCCTCTGGGCCTGGCTTTTAACGATTCCCTGCGCTGCCCTGATCTCGGCGGCGACATACGCCATCAGCTCCCGTTTCTGAAGTCCCGTCGCTCGTCCCCGGACCGCCTGCGGCGCTGCGCCTCCGGCAATGGCAGCACGCGCGGGAAATCCAAACTCTCGTATTTTTATCGGTAATCACTCAGAACGCCGCGAAGGGAGAAGATTATGGGCAAACTCATGAATGCGCAGGAATATGAGGATAGTCTCAGAAAACTGAAACTGAATGTCTACATGTTCGGCAGGAAGATGGAGAATCCCGTCGATGATCCCATCATCCGGCCGTCCTTGAACGCCGTCGCCGCCACCTACGAGAATGCCCTTAAGCCCGAATACGAAGACATCATGACGGCCACGTCTCACCTGACCGGCAACAGGATCAGCCGGTTCACCCACATTCACCAGAGCGTGGACGATCTGGTCAAAAAAAGCAAGATGGGACGTCTTCTGGGATCGCTTACCGCCTGCTGTTTTCAGCGCTGCGTCGGCATGGATACGCTGAATGCGCTGTCGATAACTACCCATGCGATCGACGCGAAGTATGGGACGATTTACAACAAACGTTTTCTTGCGTATCTGGAGTACGTTCAGGAAAACGATCTGGTTTGCACCGGCGCGATGACCGATCCGAAGGGCGACCGCTCGCTTGCGCCTTCGAAGCAGCCCGATCCGGACATGTTTCTGCATGTCGTTGAAGAAAGGCAGGACGGCATCGTGGTGAACGGCGCCAAGCTCCATCAGACAGGCGCGGTGAACTCCCACGAGATCATAGTGATGCCCACCCTCACAATGCGGGAGGCAGACAGGGATTATGCAGTTTCCTTCGCGCTTCCCAGCGACACGGACGGGATTTCCTACATCGTGGGGCGGCAGTCCTGCGATACCCGCAAGCTGGAGGGGACTACCTTCGACAGGGGCAACATGCACTACGGAGGTCACGAGGCGCTGGTAATATTCGACAGGGTTTTTGTCCCCTGGGAGCGGGTGTTCATGTGCAGGGAGCATGAATTCACCACCCAGCTCGTCGAAAATTTCGCCGCTTATCATCGCCAGAGCTACGCCTGTAAAGTGGGAGTCGGGGATGTGCTGATCGGGGCGACCCAGACCATTGCCGAGTACAACGGCGTGGAAAAGGCAGCCCATGTGAAGGACAAGATCGTGGAGATGAATCAACTGAACGAGACGCTTTTTTGCGGCTGCATCGCCTGTGCGGCGGAAGGGCGCAAAGAGCCCTGCGGCACATATCTCGTGGATGTTCTGCTGGCCAACGTCCACAAGCAGAACATTACCCGTTTCCCTTACGAGATAGCGCGCCTCTCCCAGGACATCGCAGGCGGACTGTTGGCGACCTGTCCCTCCGCCCAGGATTTTCATTCCCCGGAGGTGGGCAGATGGATTGGCAAGTATCTGAAAACAAAAAATGATATTCCCACTGAAGATCGTTTGAGAATATTGCGGTTGATCGAGAACATCACGCTGGGCGCGGCGGCAGTCGGGTACCTTACGGAGTCGATGCACGGCGCCGGTTCTCCTCAGGCGCAGCGGATCATGATTTCACGGCTTGTCAGGATGGAGCAGAAGCAGGAAAGGGCCAAATGCCTGTGCGGGATCGAGGAGAAAAAATAAAGGTCGGCAGCCGGCAGGGAAGAGAACTTTTGGAGCCGGGTCAAAGCCGGCTTTTTCAGGAAGAGACCGGAGGATTAAAAGTGCAGCGGCACTCCGATAGTTTAAGGATTGGAAGAGGGCGATGACGACGACCGGCCGGGGAAAAATGATTTCAATATTGCGGCAGACGCTTGCGGCGACGCTGCCGGCCAATATGGTTCGCGAAAAATTGGATTACCGGGACGGTGTTCTGGTGATTGAAGGGCAAAGCTTTTCTGTGCCGGAAGAGCGCGGAGCGCATCTTTTCGGCAGCGGGAAAGCCGCCGTGGAGACGGCGCGGGCAGTAAAAGAGCTGCTGGGGGACAAGCTGAGGGAGGGTTTTATCGTCTCGAACTATCCCGCTTCGCTCGAAGGCGTTGAGGTCTTTGAGAGTTCGCACCCGGTTCTTACCGAAAAGAGCGTGCGCGCGGCGGAAATTCTGATCGAAAAAATGACGGCGCTTTCCGAGGAGGATTTTTTTATCTATGTCCTATCCGGAGGCAGCTCCGCGCTTGTCGAAAAACCGGTTCCCCCGATTTCGCTGGCTGATATGCAGTTGCTGACGAAGGGGCTTCTCGCGGGCGGGGTGCCGATAGAGGAGATCAACATCGTCCGCAAGCATCTTTCCCTTGTCAAGGGCGGACGTCTGGGACGGCTGGCAAGGGCGCGGGGAGTCGTTCTGGTAGTCTCGGATGTGATCGGCGACGATCTGGAGGCGATTGGGTCGGGGCCGCTGTTTTTTGACCGTTCCACGTTTGCCGATGCGCAGGAGATTATGAAAAAATACCGTCTCTGGGAAAACGCGCCGGTCGCCGTCAGAAAGGTAATCGAGCGGGGATTGTCCGGAGAGCTTGAGGATACGCCGAAGCGGATAAACCCGCGGATAGAACACTTTATCATCGACAGCAATGTCAAGGCCCTCCGGAAGGCAAAGGAAAACGCCGCACAACTGGGCATTACAGCCCGGATCATGACTGCCCGTCTGCGCGGCGAGGCGAGAGAGATTGCCCGGGCGATAGTTGCCATTGGCGAAGAGATTGCGGCGACCGGTCAGCCTTTTGCCCCGCCGGCGCTGCTTCTTTTCGGCGGGGAGACGACGGTGACGCTGCGCGGAGACGGGCGGGGGGGGCGCAATCAGGAGATGGCGCTCGCCGTGCTCGGCGAGCTGCGCGGGAATCCCCGTTTTGTGTTCTTCAGTCTCGGGACGGACGGGATCGACGGCAATTCGGATGCCGCCGGGGCGATAGTCGATCAGGAAAGCTGGGAAAAAGCGCAGAAGCTGAATCTCAACGTCGAACAGTATTTGTCCCGGAACGACTCCTACGGCTTCTTCGAACAGACCGGCGACCTTGTGAAAACCGGTCCCACCGGTACAAATGTCATTGATATAATGGCGCTGCTGATAAGCTGACGAGGTAATTGCCTGTCTCCTGATCGGCCTTGGCAAAAGTACCGCTTCCGGGAGGACGGCAGGAGAGGGGCGCATCCGGCATAAATGCCGAAGAGCGCCGGGAATTTCCAGTCAGGTTATTTTAAGCTGTAAACCAATCAGCAGCCGTCTGTCGCCTTTGAGCGACCTGTATGCCGCTCTGCGAGCAGAAACGCCAGCACCGAACCAACCGTTGACAGGGCGATGACAAGATAGAGGGCAAGGAGGTTTGCCCGGGCGAGCACAAAGGTGGCCAGCAGCGGCCCGGCGCCGTTTCCGGCAAAGCGGGCCGAGTTCAGGAGACCGATTTTCGCCCCGCCGATTTCCCCGGCAAATTCAGCCAAAACCAGAGAGATGACCGCGGCGATTGCCCCCGTCTGGAGCATCCGCACCGCCGCAAAATAAAAGACTCCCGGAGAGAAGTACATGATTATTTGCAAAAAAGCCGAGAAAAGGCAGGCTGTGACGATTGTTTTCTTGATCTTCTCCATCGGCGTCAGGTTGCTTATCAGGTAATTCCCCAGAAGTGCGGTCGCTGTATAGCCCATCATTATGAATCCGGCCGTTTTCAGGGCGTCGTTGCCCCTCAGGGAAAAGCCCTCCAGGATATTGGGAAGAATGGACGGCAGAAAAGTCAGGTTGATGGTGGCGACGAAGCTCAGCACCCATCCGAAGAGAACCTGCTTATTATATGAGGCCTTGGCCTCAACAGGGGCTTCTTTCGGGGCAATGTCGGCAACGTACAAATGGCAGAGCAGCAGACTTGCCGCCATTAAAGCGGCAGCGAGGATAAATGGGGCCACATACCCCATGTGCACGACAACATAGGCGCCCGCCGGAGGAGCGAGCAACTGGCCGGCGGTGATCGAATTTTGAAACAGACTGAGGTTGCTGGCCAGTTTTTCCCGGCGGGAAAGCCGCGATACCATAAAAATACCGATGGTCGAGGCGCCGCCCAGTGTCCCCTGGAATATGCGGAGGGTCAGGATCAACGGCAGGCTTTGTGTAAAGCCCATCAGCAACGTGATGATTCCCGTTACCAAAAAGACCCTTTCGTACAGTGCCTTGGGATGATACTTGGCGGTCATGCTTCCCCAGAAGGGGGCTGTTGCGGCCATAAAAAATGAGTTTATCCCCATAATCAGCCCTATCCAGACCATCGTCCGGGCCGGGCTGTATTTGCTGATGTCCAATATGTAAAAGGGCATGAAGGAGATGACAATGTTCATCCCGAAGGCAAAGCCGAACTGCGACAGGACAATCGCATAAACAGCAGCTTTCCCGCTGTCCTTCCCGCCGCCCTGTTCGTCTGCGCCTGTCCGTTTCTGTTTTTCCATGCCTTCTTTTACCGAATCTCCCGCTAAAAGCAACAGCAAATTGCAAAAGCCCGCCGCCCTGATTTTCCCCCTTTTTATTTTTTTGCAAATTAACGGCAAAAAAGTTAGATTGCAAAGAGACGAAGTAACTCGGGCTCATAATGCATATTTGCTGCAAGCGGATACCGGTCTTGGACGGCTTGCCGTGCCGGCGGCCAAGGCCGTCTCATTGGACAAAACAGGAGGCTGATATGGGACTTTCCGTATTTATAGCGAGAATCATAGCGGTAATATATATTTCGGCTGGCTGGCCCTTTTTAAAGGTGTCCTGATCATCGTTTTTCCCGTGTTCATGAAGCGCATGTCGGCGTCGTTCATCACAGACAGGGCCATCCAAATTTTCCCGTATGCGGCGCTTCTGCTGGGGCTTTTGTTTGGCTACTGGGGATTTTTGAGGGGAAGCCTTTAATTGTCAGCTTCGATAGACGGCGCTTGCCGCGTGCCGGGAATATTTGTTATGACGTCAAATCATCAATATAAAAGAGGGGGTTTATGGAAATCAAGGTTCTGCTCACCGTGTTCGCGTCCGTTTTTGTTGCCGAACTTGGCGACAAGACGCAATTGGCAACATTGCTTTTCGCCGCGGACAAGGATGTCAGCAAATTGACAGTTTTTATGGGGGCTTCAATGGCCCTTGTCGTTGCCTCCGGAATCGGGGTGCTGGCCGGCGGATTTATAAATCAGTACGTAAATGAAAAATATCTCAGTTATCTGGCGGGCGCGGGCTTCATCGTCATCGGCATCTGGACGCTTTTCAGGTCATGAAGGCAAGGCCGTCATGACCGCAAGGAGATGATCATTCCGGTGCAATTGCCCAGTCCCCGCCAAGAGCGATTCAAGTTCCTTGACAGCGGCAATGCGCGGGCGGTGGCCTTTACGCGGGAGGCCAGAGGAGGGTGGCGCGGATGCAGCCCCCCTTTGTGCGCAAGGTCTTTCTGCCGAAGGTGACGGCAACCCCGACCTCGGAGCAGTAGTTGATGCTGCGGGTGCGCTCTTTTGCCAACTGATCGTTCCAGCGATAGAGGCCCATTGTGTAGTATTCTTCGGTTCCGGCATCGGTCTGTGCGGAGAACCCGGAGAAACGCCATGGCAGAGAGAAGCGCAGCGCAACCGGATGGCCGGTTACGGAGTTTATGAAGTCGATCCGTCCTTTTTGCCAGGCCCAGAGCAGGAGGGTGGAGTCGCCCCTTTCGGTTGTGATCCTGACGGGGCGGATAAATGCGATCAGAAAAAAGAGAACGAAAATCAGCGCCGCCAGCGAAATCTTCGTTAAGCCAATTTTGGTCATGAAACCGCCGGGAATAATCAAGCAACCCGCGCCCTTTTTAAAGCGCCGAGTTTCGGGAAGAAGCGCAGGGAAAAACATGCCGGAAGCAGCGGCCTTGAAGAAACGTCAAGGCGCCGCTTCCGGCAGGAAAACAGCGGGGCGTTATTTTATAGCGCCCTTTTCCTTGTAATATTTCAAAGCTCCCGGATCATAGGGGATGACGCCGCCATAGGATTTTCCCGCATTGCCGAGATTCGTGTCCTTCGCCGCCTTGACGGACGTGTGCAACTGGCCCACATTTTCAAAGAGGGCTTTGGTGATCGCGTAGGAGTACTTCTCCGGCAGGCTTTCCGGCCCCATGAACAGGTTCCAGAAGACCAGGGTATTGACGTCCTTTTCGGTGTTGTAAACGCTCTTGGGAATGGCGCCCGCTTCCATTACCCCGGCGAACCGTTTGAGCAGCTCTTTGACCAGCGCCCCTTTGGGATCCATGTCGACAAATTCGAGCTTTTTGCCTTTGCGCGCCAGCGTCGTGGACAGCTCCACCACCGAGCTGGTCGGCAGACCGCCCGACCAGAAATAGGCGTCGATTGTTCCCTGGGAAAGAGCTTCCGCCGATTCGGATGCGCCGAGACGCTCCTGTTTGGCGAAGTCGGAGGGTTTCACCCCGGCCGCTTCCAGGATCAAAAATGCCTCAACCTCGGTGCCGGATCCGGGCGCGGCGGTGGAGACCCGCTTCCCCTTCAGATCGGCGACGGTTTTAATCCCCGAACCCGAGGCGGTAACCAGATGCATGTAATTCGGATACATGGTCCAAAGGGTGCGGAGTTCTTTTGCCGGTTTATCCTTGAAACGCTGATGCTTCCCGGTGTAGGCGAGATAGGCCGAATCGGGAAGAACCGTCCCCATGTAATAGGTGTTTTTGCCGGGGTCGGTCCGACGCTGGATCAGAAGCAGGTTATCCACCGAAGCGGCCGTCTGGATCGCCGTCGCATCGACGCCGGCATGTTTTGTCAGGATTTCGGCAATGGTAGTCCCGTAGTAATAGTAAACCCCGCCGATGCCGCCGGTGGTGATGATGATTTTGGGTTTCTCCTCGGCGAACGATGCCCCCGCCGATAATAGAAAGACAGCCAACATAACACCGATGATCTTCTTCATGTTCATACCTCCCTTGTTAATGATTTGCTTGCTGAAAAACGACATTTTATTTACGCCTTATCGCCGTGTTTGGATTTGCTGATGAAAAAAAACCAGATCAGGGGCGGCAGGGCCGCCAGATCGAACCAGTAATTGGGGATGAACAGCCCCGCCGAAAATACTCCGAGAACCCACGATTCCCATCTGCGCAGGGGGCGGCGGGCGTAGCCTACCGTGGCGGCGGCAATTGCGATCGCCCCGATCGACACTTCAACCAGGCGAATCAGAAAGCCGGAGATGGCCATTGTGTGGTTTGTGGTGGTCCACATGGGAATAATCAGCAGGGACGTGCCCTGGTAAGTTAGAATGAAGGAAAAACCGAGCAGATATTTGGGCAGAGCCACCTTTGCCGCACAAACGCCTGTCTTCAGGGGTTCGGTAAGAAAGACCGAGGCCGACGCATAGGCGGAAAGCGCTACCGGCGGCGTGACGTCGGCGAGGATCGCGTAATACATGAGAAACATGTGCGTTGCCAATAAGGCGGCTTCGTGAGGGATGCCGTTTGCGATCGCGATGCTCAAAATTGCCGGTGCGGTAAGCGACGATGCGACAACGTACGACGCCGTAGGCGGTATCCCCATTCCGAGAATCAGCGTGAAGGCGGCCGTAAACAGCGAGGCGATCATAAGGCTCGATCCGGAAATTATCGACAGTATCTGGGCGAATTTATTCGGGAGGCCGGTCATAACCATCAGGGTCAGAATCAGATTCGCGCAGACAACAGCCGACCCGATCGGGATGAGTGAAGAAAATCCTTTTGCCAGTCCGTCGACCAGCACCCTCGGGCTTTTGGGGCGGATCGTCGGGTCAAGATAAACAAGAATGATGAAGAGAAAAATCGCCAGAACGACGGCGAGACTGATCGAATATCCCCAGTAGATGAACCCCACGATGATCAGGAGGGGCAGAAAGATGTAGGAATAGCGCCGAAAATATCCCCAGCCGTAGTTTTCGTCATGGACGATCGGCTTGAGTCCCATCTTTTTGACGTAAAAATAGTTGTAGGCGAGAATCGCGATCAGATAAAGCAGCATGGGCCCGATCGCCATGATGCATACCCACAGGTAGGGGATGGAGAGGATCTCCACCATGACAAAGGCGAGCGAGCCCAGCACCGGCGGGGTGATCATCGCGATTGTGCCGGAAGTGGCGGCGATTCCGGCGGCCGTGTACTTGTCGTACCCGCTTTTTTCGTACATCGGTTTGCTGATTGTCGAGACGAATTGGGTGTCGGCCGCGCCCGAGCCGCTGAACATCCCCATGAAAACCGAGGCGATTGCCGTGACGATTCCGGGGCCGTCCGCCCTGCCGCGGGAAGCCAGCGAGGCGATATTGGCGATGATTTTCCCCAGGTTCAGCCCCCCGATAATGCCGCCCATGATCGTGAAATAAACGAGATATTTAGCGGAAACTCCTGTAATCATTCCGAAAAGTCCGGCCTCCGTCTCGCTGAAGAGCTTGGCGAGCAGCAGATCGAAGCCGAAAACGGCGTGGGAGAAGACTCCTCCCAGCAGATCTCCGTGGAGGTTGTAGATAAGAAAGGTGAGCACCAGGCACGGAAGGATTGCCCCGATGTAGCGGTAAACCTGGCCGAGCAGCAGGAGTGTCAGGCCGAAGCTCATCGCCAGATCCCATGACTCGGGAATCATTGCCCGTTCAATGATGTCATGAAAAAAGACAACGTGATAGATGTAGGGGATGATTACCAGCAGCGCCGCCAGCTTGTCGGCTATCCGGCTTGAACGGGGATAAAGGGTCGGCAGCACTGCCGCCATCCAGAAGATTGTCGCGACAATGTTGAATTTCGGGTCCAGCCCGATTTTCCAGAAGGAATACAAGGGGAATGCCGCCATGAAGGCAAATGCACAGGCCCCGATTCCAGCCTTTCCCGGCATTCGCTGGGATGAGATCAGGTAGCCGGTCAACAGCAGGAATAAAACGTGTGTGGAGCGCTGCAGCTCGGTCAGATCGAGAATTCTGAGAGACAATCCGGAAAGCGGGGTAAAGGGATGAATGACCAGATACAAACTGTAAATGCTGGCGATTACCAGCAGAGGCGTTATCAGATAGCGTCCGAGTTTGCTTTCCTGAGCGACAGGCTCGTCATGCATGAAATGTTGCCTTTCTGGGCGGCAAGAGGCCTCGCCCGGGAGGATTTTACTGTTTTAATGGTATCAGGGGAACCGCCGAACTCTCTAAATCAACGGGTCCGTCTTTGTCAATAAAAATATCCCTCTTTGCTGCAAACGGGCTATCCAGACTCTGTTTCCCCGGTTATATTTTCTTAAGCTCATCGCTCCAGAAGCGCTCCCGCAATTTTTTCTTTTCGATCTTGCCGGAGCCTGTTTTGGGCAGCGACGGCAGGAACTCTACCGATTTTGGCGCCTTGTAACGCGCTATCCGTTCCTTGCAGAAAGAGATCAGCTCGTCCGCCGTTGTGTCCATCCCCGGTTTCAAAACAACGATGGCATGAACCGTTTCGCCCCACTTCTCATCGGGGACGCCGACTACGGCACACTCCAGAACGGCGCTATGCATGTAGAGGGTATTTTCGACCTCCGTGGAATAGACGTTTTCTCCCCCGGTTACGATCATGTCCTTTTTCCTGTCCACGATCGTTACATAGCCTTCTTCGTCCATCACGGCCATGTCGCCGGTATGGAGCCAGCCGTTGCGGATGGCCTTTGCCGTCTCCTCCGGAAGCTGCCAGTAGCCGGGGGTTACGGTATCGCCCCGCACGATTATTTCGCCAACAGCTTTTTCATCTTTCCTGATTTCGAAGCCGTTGTCGTCTACCACCTTGAGGTCTACGGCGATGAACTCTCTGCCGGTTTTTGATTTGAAGCGGAGCTGTTCTTCCGGCGACAGCCGCCGCAGGTGATCCTTGAGGAGCGAAAAGGTCAGGTAGGGGCAGGTTTCAGTCATGCCATAGGTTTGAATGTAGTCGCACCCGAAGGTTTCCACGATCCGGCGGACAACCTCCGGCGCAATCGGGGCGCCGCCGCTGAGCAGAACCCGCAGGCTGCTGAAGTTGTATTTTCTTACATTCGGATAATTGATCAGCATATTGAGCATTGTCGGGATGAGATTGGTCAGCGTAACCCGGTTTTCCTCCAGAGCCGACAGAACCAGCGGCGGAGAGAATTCGCCGACAAGAACATGCGTGCCGCCGACCCAGGTTATCGCCCAGGTTGCCCATGCATCCGCCAGATGAAACAGCGGCGCGGCATGGAGCCAGACATCCCGGTCGGTGAGCTGCAATTCCGCGATTGTTCCCAGGGCGTGCAGGGCAACATTCTTGTGGGTAAGGATTACCCCTTTCGGACGTCCCGTCGTTCCACTTGTGTAGTAGATCTGGGCGATATCGTCCTCCGTTACCGAAACATCCGATAGAGGAGCGCATTTGCCGGCAACGAGTTTTTCGTACGAAAGGTCGTTTTGTACGTTGGGGGATTCGCAGGGCGGATCGCCGCTCCAGATAATCTTTTTCAAGCCGGGAAGATTGCCGCGGATTTGCTCAACCGTTTTTGCGAACTTCGGATCGGCAATAAGGAGTTTTGCGCCGGCATCGTTCAGGATGAAGGAGAGTTCGGCGGCGGACAGCCGGTGATTCAGTGGGACGGCAATTGCCCCGATAATGGCGATGGCGTAGTAGGATTCAAGGTAATAATGGCAGTTTGGGTGTAAAATCGCTATCCGGTCGCCTTTCTTTATTCCTTCAGACTCCATGAAAAAGGAAAGGCTGCTGAGGCGATCAAAAAACTCCGTGTATGTCCAGCTTTTATTTCCGCAAATGACAGCCTTCTTTTCCGGAAAAAACAGGCGTGCCTTCTTTAAAGAATCCCCAAGGATCATGATTCCCTCTCAAAAGTTTTTTTCCAAGCTTCCAGTTCGGGGAAAAAGGAAAACAGAAACAAAAAGGGCGCCGCCTTTAAAAACGCCAGACGCCCCGTCGCGGCAAAAACGAAGGGGCGTCTGGAACATACTGACTTCCCGGGTTCCAGCGCATTACCGGTCCGCCGGAAAAGGCGGCAACTGCTTCAGAGCGATCGCTTCTCTGATTTTCGAGAAAATCTACCTTTCGCGGGGCTCTACCTCCATCAGGGATTTCTTCTGCAGGCACTCGGTAAGTTTGGAGATGTCTTCCTCTGTGACGTGGATTATCAGATCCTTTTCGCTGCCCCGGCGGCTTTTTATGTAGGAGGCGTTCAATATGTGAAGCCCGCTATCGGCCACACAGTTGAAGGCGCTGGCAATCTGTTCCGTTGTTTCGCAATGGCGGATAATTATGCGCGATCCTTCTTCGCCTATTCCCAGAAGCGGGTTCAGGATCATATAGAAAAAATCGTTGGTGGTGACGATGCCCACAATCTTGCCATCCTCCAGGACGGGCAGGGCGCCGACGTGCCTTTCCTGGGCCAGCCGGACGGCGTTTTCGATCGTTGTTTCAGGAGAGACTGTGGCGACATTCTTCTGCATAATGTCATTGACGGTCAACTTGGCGAAAAGATAATGTATTTCACCGATGCTCAAGCTTGTGGCCATCGATGGAGAGGAATGAAGCACCCTGTCCTTGGTGACGATTCCCTTGAGCTTGCCCTTGTCAACTACCGGAAGTCGTTCGATCTTTCTTTCTTTCATGAGTTTCGCTGCCTCCAGCACCGGGGTGTCGCTGGTAATGGTCACTACTGGTGTGGACATTATGTGTTTTACGCGCATTGTATCCTCCTGATTTTGTGATTGGATCGGTTATGTTTCCGTTTTATCGCCTATTTACAGCCGCCACAGAGCCGCGCATCCCGCAAAGGGAAAAGCGGATCCAAAGCTTTCCCTGCAAGATTCGTTGCGGCATCAGGCCGACCAGCCGAAAATATCCGGAGCGGCAGTTCCCTTTTTAACGTTGATTGAAAAAACCTTAATGCCCGATGCCTCTTACCGGATAATGTTGATCGGACAGGAAGATGTTAAAAGAAGCCGTCTTTGTTGTCAAGACAATTTTACCGTTCCACCGGCAGGTTAACGATTTTTTTCCATCAGGAAATTTTTTTCATTGTTTCCCGATAGGCGCGGGCGAGCTCCCGGTAGCGGCGGACGCCTTCAGCGGTATTGCGAATATTGCTTGCGGAAGCCTTCTTGATGATTTTAGCCGGGTTTCCGCCGACGATCGTCCCGGCGGGGACCCTCGTTCCCTGAAGAACAACCGAGCCTGCCGCGACGAAAGAGTCTGCTTCGCAGATTACATGAAACATCAGAACCGCCCCCATGCCGATTATCGTGCGCGGAAAAATATGCACGTCGTGAAGCAGCGCCCCATGTCCAATGATGACGTCGTTTTCGATCACTACCTCTGACCCGGTATCGACATGGATGACGGCATTGTCCTGGAAACTTACCCCCTCTCCGAGGGTTATGGGGCCAAAATCCCCTCTGATCACCGCCCCCGGGCCTATGAAACAGTTCTCTCCGATAGTGACATCGCCGATGATGACGGCCTCGGGATGGACAAAAGCGGAAGCCGAGATCCGCGGCATTTCTCCATTAAATTCATAAACTGGCATGTAATGTCTCCCTATAAAATATCGTCTGCTCTGTTTTTTGAAAAAATTTAACTTCAAAAAATGCATTTTAATTGAAAAATATCAAAAATATTCACCTCTCCCCGCTTGTTGGCAAATACGGACGTTCTGCAATAACCTCAATGGGAATATAATTCCAGAAGAAAATTGTGAGAGAGCGAGGATTCATCTCGTTTGACCGACAGGGACGGCATTAATTTTTGGCCTAAAAAGACTAACGACAGACATTTTATAAAGTAAGAAATAGTAATAAGAAGTATGAAATAGTATTATAAAGTAATAAAAGGTATTTTTTTATCTTGACAGTAGGATTGGGTAAAGTATACCTTTCCGCAAAATCACGTTGCCGGCAACGCACCTTTTGATTATTTCCCGGCATCAAACAATCATTTGAGCGTTTCTATAAAGGGTCCCGGTGCTGACTTTTACGGATATTGAGAAAAATTAAAAAAGGAGGTTTTGAAAATGAGGTTTGATGTTCATAAAGTGAAAGGGCCGTTGCGGGGCAAGTTTTTTTCTTCATTGATGATTTTTTTATTCGCGTTTTTTGTTCTTACAGGCTTGTCGGGCCGGGCGCGGGCGGAGGAGTTTTCCGGCAAGTTTCCCGTCTTTATCGCCGGCAGCCTGACGGTTCCCTTCAAGGCGGTCGCCAAAGAGTACAACAAGCAGTATCCGCAGGTTGAAGTAATGATCGAGGGCGGCGGAAGCGCCACGACGATTCGCAAGGTCACGGAACTCAAAAGGGAGTGCGGCATCATTGCCTCGGCCGACTACAAGATCGTGCCGAAGCTGATGTTTCCCGATTACGCCGACTGGTACATCATCTTCGCATCGAATCAGATGGTGCTCTGCTATACGGAAAAATCAAAATTTGCCGGGGAAATCAACGCAGACAACTGGTACAAGATACTCCAGAAGGACGGGGTGACATATGGCCGCAGCGACCCCGATCAGGACCCCTGCGGATACCGCACCCTGATGCTCTGGCAGCTCGCGGAGAAACATTACAATGAAAACGGATTATACAACAAACTCTACGGCGCCCGGGGCGATACGATGAAGGCCAGAGCGGTCGAACTGCTCGCGCTTCTGCAGTCAGGCGATCTCGACTACGCCTTTGAGTACGACTCCGTCGCCCGGCAGCATGGACTGAAGTATGTTCAGTTGCCTGAAAGAATTAATCTTTCCAGCGCCGAGCATGAAGAATTCTACTCCCGGGCCAAGGTAAGCATCAAGGGCGCCAAGCCCGGCCAGAAGATCAATCTGGTCGGAGAACCGATTCTCTACGCGCTCACGATTCCGAAAAACTACCCCGACCAGAAAAAGGCGATGAGCTGGGTAGAATTTCTGCTGAGCGAAAAGGGAATCAAGGCGATGGCTGCCTCCGGCCAGAGTTCCGTTTGCCCCGCCGTAGCCAGCGACAAAGGCAAGCTTCCGGAGGCGCTCAAAAAGTATGTAAAATAGTTTCCGCATTGAAGGAGGTTATTATTATGAAGAGCGGTTTTACAAGGATTTTGATCCTTTTCCTGGTCATTTCCGGTGTTTTTTTTGCGAAAGAGGGGACGTGCGGCGACCCGGTTAAATTGAATCTGTACGCCGCCGCCGGGTTGAAAAAACCCATGGATGTCGTCGTTGACAAATTCAGCAAGGAATACGGCGTGAAAATTTTCCCCAATTACGGCCCGTCGGGCGGGCTTTACACCCAGATCATAAAAGGGCAGCCGTGCGACATTTACTTCAGCGCCGACTGGATGCTGATTGAAAAACTGAAGGAAAAGAAGCTTCTGGCCCAAGGGAAAAAAATCTTGAAGGATGTCATGGTGCTTGTCATTTCCAAAACAGGCGAAGAAAAGAAGATTCAAACCTTCGCCGATCTGACGAAGGAGGGAGTGGTTCTGTCGATTGCCGATCCGCGAGCCCCTGTCGGCATGTATGCCGAAAAAGGGCTGCGGAATCTTGGCCTGTTCGACAAGATAATTGCCACGGGAAATCTCAAGGCGAAGCCAAGCACGGTAAACCAGGTGGCCATTCTGGTAGAGAAGGACCAGGTGGATGCAGGGATGATTTTCAAGAGTGTCGCAAACATGTATAAGCTCAACCAGGTTGCGTCTATGGGATACGATGTTACAGGAGATATCAGCTTCGGGATCGGAATTATCAAGGGCGAAAACGAAGATATGGCGAAGAAATTCATGGAATCGTCAAGACCTTTCACGATTATCTTTTCTGGGAAAGCGTGAAAAACACGATGTTTTGCGCCCTTGCCGCGGCGGCTCTTTGTGTGGTGATGGCGATCGGGTTCGGCTATTGTCACCTCTTTTTGAGAAATACGCTGCTGTACAAGGCGGCTAATTTAATGAATGACCTGCCCGTTGCAATTCCCCATACGGTTGCGGGTCTCGCCTTGCTTCTTGCCTTCGGACGAACAAACTTCGGGTTTATCGGTTCCACCGGATTGGCCTTTACTCTCGTTGCGGTCATTCTGGCCATGTTTTTCGTCTCCTATCCGCTGGCGGCCCGGGCGGTCGCAACGGGGGTTGATCAGATGGATCAGGAAAGCATCATTGTTGCAAGAACGCTGGGCGACACCCCAACGATGGCCTTTATCCGGATAGCCTTGCCGGGCCTGAGAGAGGCCCTGTTTTCCGGTTTTGTCCTGGCCTTCGCCCGTTCACTGAGCGAATTTGCCGCCGTGATCATGTTCGGTGGAAATGTTCCGGGTTCAACACAGGTTCTTGCTTCCTATGTTTTTACAAAAGTGGAAGAGGGCGAGGTGGCGATGGCGGTAACGGCGAGCGGCTTCTGCATTATGCTGTCCTTGATACTGGTGTTTTTTGCCGGTTTTTCTCCTGAAGATCGCCACGTTGGATATGTCCCCCAGCAGTCCTCGCTCTTCAGACACATGAACGTGAGGGATAATATCCGGTACTGCCTCCGGAACAAACGAGGCGCTGAGGCAAATATCGGGAAACTTATAGAAATGCTGGGTCTTGAAGACGTTCTCGACAAAAAGCCCGATGCCCTGAGCGGTGGATTTCAGAGCCGGGTCGCCCTGGCCCGCACGCTCGCCTCTCAGCCCCATGTCATGCTGATGGACGAACCACTGAGCGATCTCGATCTCGCCATCAAGGAGAAGCTCCTGCCTGAATTTAAACGCGTGCTCAAGACGCTGGGCGTGCCGGTGATCTACGTAACCCACGATCTGACCGAAGCGAACCTCCTGGGAGATCGCTTTTCCTGCATGATCGAAGGCGTTCTTACGGATGCGGATTCGGCGGAAACCGCCTTTGGGTTGATCAAGGAGAGCGTTTTAAGTAAAGATTTGCGAAAATAGATTATAATTATCCCCCGGGAAAGCCGGGGGATAACCTTGCGATTCATTTTTTGTAGAGATTTTCCAGCAGGTCTCCGTATTTTTCGATGACCATCAGGCGTTTTAGCTTCATGGTCTGGGTGAGCATCCCGTTATCCACGGTAAAATCATCCAGAATAAACGCGAATTTGCGGGGGATTTCGTAAGAGCCAATGGTTTTTTTGAGATGGTTCTGCACCTCGGCGGTTAGCAGGTCCTTAAATTTTTGCCCGGCGGCATTGGTCGGCTCAAAAAGGTCTTTCGGTTCGACCGACAAATTCAGCTCCGCGGCTAAATTCTTCAATAATTTCATGTCGGGCACAATCAGTCCGACATTGTATTCATGCCCGGTCCCGAAGATGACCGCATTTAAAATCCAGGGCAGCACCTTCATTTCGAGTTCAATGGTCTCCGGATGGATATATTTGCCATTGGCCAGTTTATATTCCTCCTTGAAACGGCCGGTTATATACAAAAATCCGTCATCGTCCAGGCGGCCGCGATCACCCGTGCGCACGCCCCTCATCCCATTCATCTCGACAATTACTTCGGCCGTTTTTTCCGGTTTGTTGTGATAGCCAAGCATGCATTGCGGCCCGAAACAGATGATTTCGCCATCGTCGCCCTGCTCGCCTGTCCGGGAACGATCGATCACTACCTTTGTTTTATTGATCGGCTTGCCTACCGAACCAAGACGATTTCCCATCAAGGGCGAATTGATGGTGATCGCGGGAGATGTTTCACTTAGACCATAGGCGTCATAGGTGGGGATGCCGACATCGATAAAGAATTTGGCTATCTCCACGTTCATCGGGGCGCTTCCCGTGACTGCATTTTCGAGACGTCCGCCAAAACGGGCGCGGATTTTTTTCAGGACGACGGCATCGAGGATTTTGTATTTCAAGCCTGCCTTGCCCGTTTCCCGTTTGATTTTTGCCGCCTCGAGGGCCTTTTCAAAGAGGGTCAGCTTCAATCCGCCCTCCTCCCTCATCTTGGCCCAGACCCCGTTGTAAACCTTATTGAAAATGCGCGGCACGGTAATCATGAAAGAGGGCTGCACCTTGAGAAGATCGTCGATTAGCGTTTCTACCGACCCCATGATTCCGATGGAGGCTCCCCGCAGCATGAAGGCGTGCAGATCGGCAGTCATTCCAAAAGAATGCGCCCACGGCAACATCGATATGCAGCGGCTCTTCTCGGTAAGATTCAGAAACCAGGCCAGACCTGCCTTGACATTTTCGGCGAGATTTCCATGAGAAAGAAGCACCCCCTTGGGCTCGCCGGTTGTTCCGGATGTGTATATCAATACAGCAAGCTCGGTTGGTTTCGGACGAAGCGAGGGAACCGGTTTGGCCGCCCCTTTTTTCTCCAGCGCCTCCAGGGAGTTTTCGCCGGAACCCTCGATCAGGAAAATTTTTTCCAGAGTGGGAATTTCCGACGGGAAATCCTTGATTTTCGCCATAACTTCCGGTTTCGACACAAGCAGAACCTTTATCCCGGCATCCTTGACAATATATTTCCACATCGAAATCAGCTCTTTTTCGTACATCGGCACGTAGGCGGCGCCCAGTCCCTGGGCGGCTATCTCCCCGATCAGCCACTCTTTCCGGTTATTGGCAATAATCCCGATTTTGTCCCCCTGCTTGACGCCGATCGACGCTAATCCCGCCCGCAAATTATCCACTCTTGTTGCGATTTGACTATAGGTTGTCCATTGATAAACTCCCGCTTCGTTTTTCTCGCCGATCAACGGGTTGTCGGCGAATTTGGCGACGCTGTTTTCAAAAATCTCCACCATACTATCCGGCGCGTCAAAGGTATTGCTATAATTGCCATATTCAAAAATCGCCATAACCTTCTTCTCCTTTTCTATTGGTGAATTTTGCCGTTATATATTTAAACTTGTTTTGATAATTTCCATGATTTAGATTTGACGCAAACGCCTTCCATGCCGACAGGAGGAGTATAGGAGGGCTGTTTTTTTCTGTCAAGGCATATCTGGCAGGCATATCTGGCAGGCATATCTGGCATATCTGGCTCCTACAAAGGTCTTGACAGTGGGTATTTATCAGCGTAGAAAAAAACCGGATGCATTGGCAATGTACTCGCGGCCTTAGCCCGGCCTTAGCCATTGACACCGGAGATATGAGGTTATCATGGACGGACAGGATAACCTGAATTCCGTTCAAATTAACCAACCATCAATAAAAACATCCCCCTTCATTGGGCTGCACAATGAGAACAAACATCAGCCCAGCGCGCCGGACGAAACAGTTCACTTAACTCGCAAATCAAAGAAAGGAGCATCATCATGACAGCTTGTATCTTGCGCATCAACATGAACGATCTGACCTATCGCGTCGAAGACGTCCCGGAAGTTTACAAGAACCTGGGGGGACGCGGGATGACTTCATCTATTGTCGCCGACGAGATCCCGCCGCTTTGCCATCCCCTTGGCCCCAACAACAAGCTCGTCTTTGTGCCGGGCATGCTGGCGGGCACCATCGCGCCCACATCGTCGCGCGTTTCGGTCGGGGCAAAGTCGCCGCTGACCGGCGGCATCAAGGAGTCCAATGCCGGCACCTCGTGGGCTCGCGATTTGGGAATGATGCAGGTCAAGGCTATGGTGGTCGAGGGCCAGTCCAAGGGAAAAGGCAAGTTCTGGGGCATCAATCTTGTTTGGGACGCAGCGGCCGGCAAGCCGGCAGTTGAGTTCTTCGACGCGGCTGAATATGCAGGCAAGAATTTGTACGATGTGTTCCCCAAGGTGTACGAGCGGTTCGGTAACAAGGTTGCCGTCGCCGGATGCGGCGTGGCGGGTGAATATGGTTACGGTAACTCGGGTATAGCGTACAACGACGAGTTCCGCCGTCCCAGCCGCTATTCCGGGCGCGGCGGTCTGGGGGCCGTCATGGCCGGCAAGGGACTCAAATTGATCGTCGTCAATAAAGACGGCGCTCCCGGCGTGTCCATTGCCGACAAGGCGCTGTTTGACCAGGGCCGCAAGAAGATGGTGAATGCCCTGCTGACCCACGACATCACCAAGCCCAAAGGCACGCTGAACAGTTACGGCACGGCGGCCCTGGTCAATGTTCTCAACGAGGCCGGCGGTCTGCCTACCCGCAACTTTTCCAGCGGCCGCTTTGAAGGCGCCGGCAGCATCGCGGGCGAGGCCATCTTTGACGCAGTCAAAGAACGCACCGGCAAGGAGACGTACAACCATGGTTGCAGCCCCGGCTGCGTGATCCAGTGCTCGAACACCTGGTACAGGCCCAATGGCAAAGAGCATACTTCCTGCGTCGAGTACGAGTCGGCCTGGGCGCTGGGCGCCGACTGCGGCATTGACAATTTAGACGATGTGGCAGAGATGATTTATCTGTGCAATGACTACGGCCTGGATACCATCGAGACCGGCACCGCGATTGCTGTCGCGATGGAGGCCGGCGTGATCGAGTTTGGCGATAGCAAGGGGGCAATCAAACTGGTTCAGGAGATGGGCAAGGCGACGCCGATGGGCCGTATCCTGGGCGGCGGCACCGAGCTTGCCGGAAAGGCGTTCGGCGTGATTCATGTGCCCACGGTCAAGGGTCAGAGCATGCCCGCCTATGAGCCGCGCGCCGTCAAGGGCATGGGCGTCACCTATGCCACGACCACCATGGGGGCCGACCACACCGCAGGCTACACGGTCGCGCCCGAAATCCTGGGCGTCATGGGCAAGCAGGACCCGCTCAGTCCGGAGGGCAAGGCCGCCTTGAGTCGCGCATTCCAGGCGACTACGGCCTTCATTGATTCCAGCGGTCACTGCTTGTTCATCGCCTTCGCCATCCTCGACATTGCCAGCGGCTATGAAGGCATGGTCGAAGAGACCAACGGCGTTCTGGGCACCAACTGGAGTGCGGACGACATCCTCGCCCTGGGCGGATCCATCTTGAAGAAAGAGCGCGCGTTCAACGAGGCAGCCGGCATCGGCAAGGCCGCCGACCGCCTTCCCGAGTTCATGACAATGGAGCCGTTGCCGCCGCACAACCAGGTCTTTGATGTGCCGGCCAGCGCTTTGGATTCGGTTTTCGCAGAACTGTAGCCGACGGCATAAATACGGGCGGGGCAATCACTGCCCTGCCCGACGCGCAGCAAAACCTGCGACCTGCGCGAGCGAAACGAAGCGTGCCGGGAATGGAAGTCCTGTTGCGCCGACGGTTGCCGCCTTAGGCGCAAGACATTGTCTTGTTCATGAGGAGAATATGCGCGTTCAAGTGAAACTCTTTGCCACCTTGCGTCATTACGCTCCCAGTGCGTCGGTCGGACATCCTTTTGAAGTTGATCTGGCGGAGGGATCTGCCGTAGCGGATTTGATCCGTCATCTGAATGTGCCGGCTGAAGAAGTGAAGATGGTTTACGTCAACGCCTGCGCCCGACCGGAGGATTGGCCTCTGGAGGCCGGCAATGAAGTCGGAATCTTTCCGCTGATTGGAGGGGGATAGCATGTCCGATGTTACGATAGATGCCTGGCTCTATGGCTTGTTGGCGCGTTACGGCGGCCAGACGAACAAAGGCAGCTTCGCCAACCTGCAGTTGCGTCTGCCGGCAGGAAGTGCGATAACTGATCTAATGGCCCGCCTGGAAATGCCGACGGAGGAGCGGGGGATTACGTTCATCAACGGCAAGTTGAGCGCCATGCCCGGTCTGCAGCCGGATTTGAGTCACGTCTTGGGCGACGGCGACCGGGTGGCCTTTTTTGATCCCCGGAGCATGTGGCCGTTCCAATACCGGAATGGTGTGCCCATGGTCGGCGAGATGGCCGACGCGATACAGGCAAGCCATGATCATGGCTTGCATCATACTTATAAAGCCTGACATGCATTAAACCGAAAAAAGCAAACCCCCGGTTTGGGGCGGGGGTTTGCTTAACATGCGATGACTCGAGCGCGGGCGGTGATTTTCTATGCGCGTCTTCCTTATTACATGAAGATGTTGGCGGAACTGTGCGCAATCATCAGCAGCACGCGGGGGAAAATTCCCAGATAAAAGATCGCCGCGACGCTGATGGCGATGGCCAATGTGGAACCGATGGCTACATCCGGGATGCCGATTTCCGCTTCCGGCTCCTTGAAGTACATGTACATTATCACCCGGAGGTAGTAGTAGGCCGCAACCACGCTGTTGAGCACCCCGATTATCGCAAGCCAGTAATAACCGGAGCGGATCGCGTCGGTCAGGACATAGAACTTGCCCATGAATCCGGCCAGCGGAGGAACGCCCGCCAGGGAGAGGAGGAAAACGGCCATTGCCGCCGCAATGACGGGGTGCCTGCCCGCGAGACCGGCGTAGGATTCGATGCCGGTGTTCGGAAAGCCCTTGTGTCCCAGGATCATTACAATCGCAAAGGCGCCAATCGTCATGAAGCTGTACACGAGCAGATAGTACAGAACGGTGGAGGAAAGCGAGCGGTCGCCTACGGTCATGGCGATCAGAATGTAGCCGGCGTGGGCAATGCTCGAATAGGCGAGCATTCTTTTCACATCGTTCTGGCGAAGGGCGGTAAGGTTGCCGAGGGTCATTGTGGCGACGGCGAGTATCCAGAGCATGACCGTCCAGCCCGGGAGAAAGGGGTGAAATGCGGTGAACAGCACCCTCAAAAATGCCCCGAATGCGGCGGCCTTGACGCCGGTTGCCATATAGGCGGTGATCGAAGTCGGCGCCCCTTCATAAACGTCGGGCGTCCACATGTGAAACGGCACGGAGGCTGTCTTGAAGCCGAAGCCGACAATCAGCAGGGCCAGCCCCACCATGAAGGTCGGCGTCACCATGAAGTTGCCGCTGTTTATATAACCGGCCATCTCGCGGATATCGAGCATGCCGGTTGTTCCGTAAATCAGGGCCATGCCGTAGAGAAGAAAGGCGGTAGCAAAGGCGCCCAGCAGGAAATATTTCAGCGAGGCCTCCACGGATTTGGCGTTGCCGCCCATGAGTCCGCAGAGGATATAGATGGAGATCGACATCAGCTCCAGCCCGATAAAGATGGTGATGAAGTTGTTCGAGGAGACCATGATCATCATGCCGAGGGTCCCGAAAAGAAGCAGGGCGTAATACTCTCCCCGCGCCATATCCTCCCGGTCAACGTACCGGTAGGAAAGCAGGGTGACGAGGATCAGGATCGCAAGGACAACCCCCCGGAAGAATACCCCGAAATTGTCGATTGTATAGAGATGGTTGAAGATGTCCAGATTGCCGTTCCATAACTGAAATGTGTAATAAAGCGCGATGATGGCCCCGATAAGCGGCATGGCCTCGACCAGAAGCCACGTGCCGTTCTTTTTGCGCAACAGGGTCAAAAGGAGCGTGGCGATCGCGAAGACGGTGATGACAATCTCCGGGATGAGCCATCCAAAGTCCATTTCAGGTATCTGTACAACCATAATTTCCTACCTTTTCGTATTAGTCGAAAAAATTTTATAAAATCTGCCCATTCTACTGGGCCTTCACCGACATGACGGGAACGTCGGCTTTGGCATGAATATACTGAAGATAATTAGTTGCCGAGACGTCCATCTTCTTGAAAAACGGCTGGGAGTAAATACCCATGAAGAAGATGAAAAAAACTATCAGCACGAGAATGGTTATTTCCCGCTTGTTGATATCCTTTAATTTCCGATTTTCCTCTTTCTTTATCTCCCCGTACATGACGCGCTGAAACATCCAGAGCATGTACACGGCGCCGAGAATGACCCCTGATGTCGCGATAACGCCGAAGGTCACGTTGCTGCGAAAGGTCCCCAGCAGAATGAGGAACTCGCCGACAAAGCCGTTGGTGCCCGGCAGGGCGATCGAGGACAGGGTGATGATCAGGAAGAATACGGCAAATATCGGCATGGTTTTGGCGAGTCCGCCGAACTCGGCGATCATCCGCGTATGTCTTCTTTCATAGATCATGCCTACCGCGAGGAAGAGGCCGCCGGTGCTGATTCCGTGGTTCAGCATCTGGTACATGCCGCCCTCCAGTCCCTGCATGTTGAAGGCAAAGAGGCCCAGCATCACGTAGCCGAGGTGGCTGACCGATGAGTAGGCGATGAGCCTTTTCAGGTCGCTCTGCATGATGCACATGATCGCTCCATAGACAATCCCGATGAGTGCAAGGATGGAGAGGATCGGCGCCGCGGCAAGGGCTGCCTGTGGGAACAGCGGAATGGCGAATCTCAGAAATCCGTAAGTTCCCATCTTCAGCATGACCCCGGCCAGGATAACGCTGCCCGCGGTCGGCGCCTCGGTGTGGGCGTCCGGCAGCCAGGTGTGAAAGGGGAACATCGGCACCTTGATCGCAAAAGAGAGGGCAAAAGCGGCAAAGAGCCAGTACTGCTTCGCAAGCGGGATATTCGCCTTGTAGAGTTCAAGCAGGTTGAAGGTGTAGGAGCCGGATTCGGCGCCGTAATGGAAATAGAGGGCCATGATCGCCAGCATCATCAGCACGCTGCCCGCCATCGTGTAGAGGAAGAACTTTACCGCCGCGTAGATCCGGCGAGGCCCGCCCCAGACGCCGATCAGCAGATACATCGGCACCAGCATCAGTTCCCAGAAGATATAGAAAAGCACGAGATCGAGCGCGCAAAGCGCGCCGACCAGCGCAGTTTCCAAAATCAGAAAGGAGAAGTAGTATTCCTTTACCTTGTCTTTTATTGCATCCCAGGAGGACAGGATGCAAATGACCGTCAGGAAGGTGGTGAGCATCACCAGAAGCATGCTGAAACCATCGATTCCCAGGTTATAACCGATGCCGAGTTCCGGAAACCAGGGGGCGTTCTCCGCGAACTGCATCCCGGCGGTCGTTTCGTCAAAACTGAAAAAGAGCGGCAGCGACAGCGCAAATTCTATGATCGTCCAGACAAGCGTCAATCCCTTCGTCAGCGAGGGGTTGTTTCGCGGCAGCAGTATTACGACGATGGCCCCGGCCAGTGGGAAAAAAATGAGTACGCTCAAAAGGGGATATGTCATGTTCATTCACCAATCCAGTAGAAAATAAAAAAACATCCGTTCAATATTGACCAAACGCTTTAAAAAAGCGGGGCAAGGACGATGTAGCCGATGACGACAATTGCCCCGAGAATCATGCCGAACGCATATTGCTGCACGACGCCGGTTTCGAGCTTTCGCAAATGGCCGCCGGCCCATTGCAGGAGACTGCCCGTGCCGTTCACGATTCCTTCTATTATCCCGATATCGACGACCTTCAGGAGCAGTGCCCCCGCCTTCAGAATTCCCCTGACGAAAACGAAGTCGTACAGTTCATCGACAAAGTACTTGTTGTTGACGACCTTGAAGAGGCCCGGAAACGCCGCCGTGAATTTTTCGGGGAGCTTCGTATTGGCGACATAGAGCCAGTAGGCGAGGGAGATGCCGATCAGCGCGGTTATAACCGAGGCGACCATGAGGGTCATTTCGAGAGACGCTTCGCCCGCCGCTTCCGCTCCTGACGCCCAGGCGCTGCTGATGAGGCTGAAGCTCGCGGCTGCCGCCTCCGAATGGGCTGTGCCGCCGCCCAGCACCGGGGCAAGGAACTGGTCGAACAGATTGGTTCCCCCCAGGACATGGGGAATTCCGACATAACCGCCGGCAATGGCCAGAAAGGCCAGAATCATCAGCGGAACGGTCATGACCTTCGGCGATTCGTGGATGTGGTGTTTGATATCCTCCGGGGCGTGACAGTCGCCGTAAAAAACCCTGAAGAGAAGCCGGAACATGTAAAATGCCGTCATTCCGGCGGTAAGTGCCGCCAGAAGCCAGATCAGGACGTGGCCGTGCGGGGAGCTGAACGCCTTCCAGAGGATTTCATCCTTGCTGAAAAAGCCGGAAAAGCCCGGGATCCCGGCTATCGCCAGGCAGGCGATGAAGAACGTCCAGTAGGTGACCGGAATCTTCTTTCTCAGGCCGCCCATTTTGCGCATGTCCAGCTCGCCGCTCATCGCGTGCATGATGCTGCCGGCCCCGAGAAAGAGCAGGCCCTTGAAAAAGGCGTGGGTCATCAGGTGAAAGATGCCGGCCGAATAGGCGCCGACGCCCACGGCTACGAACATGTAGCCGAGCTGGCTGATGGTCGAGTAGGCAAGGACCTTCTTGATGTCATACTGGGCAAAGCCGATTGTCGCCGCGAAAAACGCAGTCAAAACGCCTATTATGGCGACGATAAGCATCGTGTCGGGGGCCATGCTGTAGAGAAAATTGAGGCGGGCGATCATATAGACCCCGGCTGTCACCATCGTCGCGGCGTGGATCAGGGAGCTTACCGGCGTAGGGCCTTCCATGGCGTCCGGGAGCCAGACATAAAGGGGGAGCTGCGCGGATTTTCCCATGGCGCCGACGAAGAACAGAAAGGTTATCAGGCCGACCAGACTGCCGTTGAGGAGGTGAGCGTTGGTCTTTATCTCTCCGAAATTAAGCGTCCAGACGCCCTGGGCGCCGAGGCTCCAGAAAAGCAGGAAAATACCGAGAAGAAATCCGAAGTCGCCTATCCGGTTGACGATAAAGGCCTTCTTGCCGGCATCGGACGCGGAATCCTTCTGATACCAGAAGCCGATCAGCAGATATGAAGAAAGCCCGACCCCCTCCCAGCCCACGAACATCATCAGCAGGTTGTTGCCGGTAACCAGCACGAGCATCATGAAGACAAACAGGTTGAGTTCGACGAAAAACCGCTTGATGCCGGGATCGTGCGCCATGTAGCCGATCGAATAAACGTGGATGAGAAAGCCGACGCCGGTGACTGTCAGGCACATGACGAGCGAAAGCGCGTCGATTTTGAATCCCAGCGGCACGTGCAGCTCGCCGGAGGATATCCAGTTGTAAATGTTGATTTCGAAGACCCTTGCCGCCGCGGGCATCTGCAGAAATTCGACAAAAATAGCGACGGAAGTGAGAAAGGAGAGAAACACCGCCAGGCAGGCGATCCAGGAAACGGCGCCCCTGGACATTTTGGCGCCGAACAAGCCGTTGAAAACAAATCCAATTGCCGGGAAAAGTGGTATCAGCCAGATGTAGTCAGCCATTTATCTTTCCTTTTTAAAAAGCGTTGTTAAAAAATTTCACTTCCGCAGTCGCATTCCATACGCAGGAGGCAAAGCCTGAATCAGCCTTTCATGAGGCTTGCCTCATCGGCGTTGACGGCGCCCTTGAGCCGGAAGAGCATTACGAAGATGGCCAGGCCAACCGCCGCCTCGACGGCGGCTACCGTCATCACGAAGAAAACAAACACCGAGCCGTCCAGCGAGGCAAAGGCGTTCCCGGAGGAGATAAATACCAGGTTGACGGAGTTCAGCATCAGTTCTATCGACATGAAAATGACGATCGCATTTTTGCGGGCAACGGCGCCGACCGCCCCGATTACAAAGACGATGGCGCTTAAGATATAACAGTAACTTGTGGGAATTTCCTGCAACATGTCTGACTCCTGTCGGTATGTTTGATTATCGGAAGCGCTCCTCAGCTATCCCTCGAATCATTTGCTTTTCCGGGAAAGAACAACGGCCCCGACAATTCCTACCAGAAGAAGAACCGAGGCGACTTCGAACGGGAAAAGGTATTGACCGTAAAGCAGGGTTCCGATTGTCTTTGCGTTCCCCAGACTCGCCACAGCCGCCGCCGGATAGGAACCGACCTTTGCCGTTGTCTGGTAAAACAGGGCGCCGAACATCAGTTCGAGCAGCAGAATTATCACCACCAGCGAACCAGCCGCCCTTTTTGCGAAGCTCATGGCGATCTTTTTCTGTTCATCCCGGACGCCGCTATCGAGGCTGACCATCATTATGACAAACAGGATCAGCATCATGATGGCGCCGGCGTAAACCATAACCTGCGCCACCGCAATAAACGGGGCATTCAGAAGCAGATAGATGACGGCCATTGCGAAGAAGGTCAGTATCATCCACAGGGCGCTGTGAACCGGATTTTTTCTTGTCGTCATCAGCAGGGAGGAGACGATCACCACAAGCGCCGCAACCAAAAATACAATTAACTTGAATCCTATTGCACCCATCATCCTATCCTTTTTGCGGAAAGCAGGCTTTCTTTCGTCAATTGAAAATCAGCCCTTGAATAGTGAACAAATTCGTAATCTCCGCCCAGTTTGATCGCGTTTACCGGACACGCCTCCTGGCAGAATCCGCAAAAGACGCAGCGCAGGGCGTTAATTTCGTATTTTCCCGGGTAGCGCGAGCCGTCCTCCCGTTCCCGGATCTCCAGCTTTATGCAGTGGGAGGGACAGACGGCGACGCAGAGCCCGCAGGCGACGCAGGCAGTTTCTCCCTTATCGTTCTTCTCAAAATAGTGCATGCCCCGCCAGCGCGGCGAGACAGCCCTTTTCTCTTCCGGATAGCGGATCGTCACCGGCTTCGAGAAAAAGACCTTTAACGTTAACTTGAGACCTTTCAGCAGCGGAATTATCATAAAAATTGCCTCATCTATCTAAGCGCTACAATTAAAGCGGTGACAACGACATTGGCGAGCGCCGCCGGGAAAAGGAACTTCCAGCCCAGCTTCATGATATGGTCATACCTCATCCGCGGGAAGGTGCCCCTGATCCAGATGAAGATAAACACCATCGCAAATGTTTTTCCGATGAACCACACCGGGCCCGGCAGGAAAGGGCCGAGCCAGCCGCCAAAGAAGAGGGTAATCGTCAGGGCGGAAACCGTGACCAGATGCGCGTACTCGGCGATCATGAACATGGCGAATTTCATGGAGCTGTACTCGATGTTGAAGCCGCAGGCAAGCTCGCTTTCTGATTCCGGCATGTCGAACGGCGTGCGGTTGATCTCGGCCAGCGCCGCGACAACGTAGAGCAGAAACGCGAACGGCTGGTAGAGAATGAACCAGCCATCTCTCTGCGCTTCGACAATCTGCGTCAGGCGCAGCGAACCGGCAAGGATGATCGTGCCGATGAGGATGAGCCCCAAGGCCACCTCGTAGCTGATCATCTGCGCCGCAGCCCGGAGCGAGCCCAATACGGCGTACTTGTTGTTTGAAGCCCAGCCGCCGAGGACAATGCCGTACTCTCCCAGGGTGCCCAGCGCGAAGATGTAGAGAAGTCCGATGTCAATGTCGGCAATGACCAGTTTGATCTCGCGGCCCCCGATGGTTACGCTGTCGCCGAAAGGAATGACGGCAAACATCGAAAGGGCGGTGATAAAAGTGATCATCGGGGCGATTACGTAAACCGTCTTGTCGGCATTGTCAGGGATGATGTCCTCTTTGACAAAGGATTTTATCCCGTCCGCGATCGGCTGCAGCAGCCCCCAGGGGCCTACCCGGTTGGGGCCGAGCCTGACCTGAAGGTACCCGAGAAACTTCCGTTCGACCAGGGTCAGGTAGGCGACGCACAGCATCAGGATGGTCACGACCACCACGATTTTTATCAGAGATTCGAGGGTGTAGTAGTAAGGTTCCATTTTCAGCCCTTGGAAAAGAGTTGCGTCCGCCGCCCAGGAACAACCGATCTGTTGTCTTTCCTGGCGAGGGAGCTTTTTTTATGTCCGGCAACGTTCTGTTTTTTCACAATCAAGCCTTTTTTACTGCAACATCGATTGTCTTGGCCGTCCGTGCGGAAAGGGAAAGCAGTTCGCCGCGTTTGCGGAAAAGAACGCACTCGAGCGAACCCTTCCGAATGCCCTTTTCGACGACAACCGCACTTGTCGCTGTCCCGGCGTCTCCCGTAAGCGTAACGATATCTCCGGAAGAGACGTTCAGCTCGGATGCATCCTCGGCAGACATCCGCAAAAGATCGGTTTGAACCTGACCAATGCCGGTTCCGTAAATTTCTCCGTCGGCAAGATGATGATTCATGAAGATATCGCGGAAGATCAGCTTGTAGCCGGCGCCTTGGCCAACATCAAGCCCCGCCTGCTGTGCGGACTGGCCGGTTCCGCCGCCGTTTTCGGCAAAGGCCGGTTTCCCCGTTTTTATCGCCAGCGTCTCAACCCCGTTTTCCGCTTTCCCGATCAGACCGGCGAGGCGGATTTCATCGGTAACGGCCTGGGGATTCTCATAACTCGTGCCGCCCAGACGCCCGAGAAGGTCCTTGAGGAAGTCGAATCCGGCGGCTGGTCCATTGCATGCTTTCTGCAGCGCGCTGAAGGCGCCGTTTCCGGATATGAAGGAGCCTTCTTTTTCGGCAAAGCCGGCCGACGGGATGACGACGCCGGCGCTGTCCATAACCCTGGTCGGCAATATGTCGCAAACCGCGACGAACTCCTGCCGGGCGAGGGATTTCTTCACGATCCCGCCGTTGAGATACTGGAAGGGATCGTCTTCATAGATCAGAACTCCGGAGATGCCGGGATCGTTCAGGAGGCTGTCCGGGGCGGTCATTCCCTCCAGCAGCGAAACAGCGCCAAGGGCGTTTGCCTGCAGGGACGCTGCCATGACAAGGCCCCGTTCCGGGAGCCCCTTGAGCAAACAGAAATTAAGAAGCGCCTTCAGGCTTTCTTCATTGTCCGTAATTCCGGAGGCAAAAATTACACAGACGCTGTCTGTATCGGCGATAAGCCGATAAGCTTTTTCGAACAGGACGGCGTCAACCCCGCCCGGGTTCTGCGCGGTCTCTGCCGATATTCCGGAAAGCGACTGCCTGAACTCCGCAAAGCCGGCAAACGCCTCGGCATCTTTGTTGTGCCTGCCTTCGCCGAGGAGCCTTCCCGACAGGGCGTTGAAAACAGCGGCGTCATGCCCCGGAAGGGGTTGCAGATGGGCGCTGGAAATGCGGGCAAGCGAGTTGTCAAGAGGATCGATGCTGACGACCCGGGCGCCGTTTAAATTTACCGCTTCCCGGACCTTATTGGCGAGCAGGTGGTTGTTGATCAGCAAATCGGCGCCGGCAACGATGACGGTTTTGCAGTTCCTGATTTTTTCGTAATTGTAAACGGGGCTTATTCCCATCCGCGCCAGGGCGGAGGCTGTCTTTCCGGTATGATAAGCGGCGGAAGAGGCGATCCGGGAATTGCCGAGGGTGGCGGCGATTCTGGAAATGAGAAACATCTCCTCGTTGGTGGCCCGGGGGGAAACAATAAAGCCGACGCCCTTGCCCTCCGCGGAGAGCTTCTTCAGATTTTCGGCCGTCCAGCTCAGGGCTTCAGCGCCGGCAATGGCGCTTTTCCGGTTATTGACATTCCGGTAGGGTTCGCGGATACGCTGCTCGCTGTTGACGAAGTCAAATCCGAAACGGCCTCTTGCACAAAGGGAATCGTTATTGGGCGAGAGATTTTTCTCGGTGACGACCTTGGTTATGATCTTTCCGTCAAAGACATTCAGTGTCAGCCGGCAGCCAAAGCCGCAGTGGGGACAGGTTGTTTCCGTCCGCTGACTCTGCCAGGTTCTCGCCTTGACCGGGCTCAATTTTTCGGTCAGGGCGCCGACCGGACAGACCGTGAGGCACTCCCCGCAGGATATGCAGTCATTCGCGTTGATTGCCGCTACCCTCGCTTCAAAGCCGTTGCCGACGATGTCGATTGCCTCCCGCCCCGACACTTCCCGGCAGGCGTGGAAGCAACGGCCGCAGAGGACGCAGCGCGCCTCCCAGTAACGGATAAGCGGCGTCGCGTATTCTTCCCGATGATCTTTGCGAACGGCTTCGTACGCGGCCTTTTCGATCTCGTGTTCATAGGAGAGGTTCTGAAGCTGGCATTCCCCGCCCTTGTCGCATTGAGGGCAGTCGAGCGGGTGCGAGGTGAGGATCAGTTGCAGAAACTGCTGCCTCATCTTCAGCAGCTTGTCGGAATGAGTCGTGACGGCGATGTCAGCAAGGGCGGGCGTTGTACAGGCGGTCATCGGTTTGCCGTATCCGTCCACCTCGACAAGGCAAAGGCGGCAGGAACCGATGGGGGAAAGCTTCTCATGATAACAGAAGGTAGGTATGTAGATGCCGTTTGCGCGGGCCGCCTCGAGTATCGTCTTTCCATCCTCGGTAAAAACTTCTTTTCCGTCTATAGTCAAGCTAATCATATCTTTTCCTTACCGTTTAACCCAGGGCGATCATGCCTATTCTGTAGCAACGCAGACAACGGGCGGCCTCTTTTATTGCGACATCCGTTGCATAGCCACTCTCCACTTCGGCGAAATTCCATTTTCTTTCCAAAGGATCAAGCATGGGCAGGTGAGACTTGTGCAGCCCGCCGATTATGCCGATATCCTCCTTTTCATTGTAAACGCCCAACGTTGAAAAGAGGTTGCGGAAGTTCTCATGCAAAGAGGGTTCCACCTTGTTTCCAGCAAGATAGAGGTCAATCTTTTCCGCCGCCCGCTTGCCGTTGCCGGTCGCCCTGACCAGAACATCGGGACCGGTGACGCAGTCGCCCGCGGAGAAAACGCCCGGCTGCGACGTCTCGAAGACTTCCGGATCGGCCAGAACAGTGTTGCGCTTTGTTGCCTTTATGCCATCCGTCTCGTTCAGAAACGAGAAGTCAAGCTGCTGACCGATCGCCGGAATGACTATGTCCGCTTCGATGACAAATTCGGAACCCTTTACGGGGACCGGTCTGCGTCGTCCGCTCTGGTCGGGTTCGCCGAGTTCCATGCGGATCAGTTCGACGCCGACAACCTTGCCCTCTTTGGCGATAATTTTTGTGGGATTGCAGAGATAGTGGAATTTGACTTCCTCATCTTCGGCATCCTTGATTTCGACGGGGTCGGCGGGCATTTCCGCCCTGGAGCGCCGATAAACGAGATTTACGTCCGGCTTGCCGATGCGAAAGGAAGAACGCACACAGTCGATTGCGACATTGCCGCCGCCGACAACAACCACCTTCTTGCCCGCCGGGTAGGGATCGCGGCCAAGGTTGATGTCCAGCAGGTACTTGACGCCGGAGATATAACCCTCATAATTCTGATCCTCCCCTTCGACCCCCATCGGCATGCTCCCCTGGGCGCCGACGCCGATGAAGACGGCATCGTAATCCTCTCGCAGACTGGCAAAGGAGATATCCTTCCCCACCTGAACATTGTAACGGATGTCCGCGCCCAGTGCCTGCACCAGTTCCACTTCGCGGCGGAGAATGTTTCTGGGCAGACGATAATCGGGAATCCCCATTGCCGCCATTCCGCCCGGCTCGGGGTGCCGCTCGAAGATGGTTGCCTGATGCCCCATCTGGAGCAGATAGTTGGCGCAGGAAACGCCGGCGGGACCGGCCCCGATTATTGCCACTTTCTTGCCTGTTTTCGGCGCTGTCGGGATATCCTGATGTCTGTTTGTATCTATTTCGTAATCGGCGACAAACCGCTTCAGATATTTTATTGACAGCGAATCGTCCACATTGGCGCGGCGGCAGTTTGATTCGCAGGGGCGGACGCAAACCCGCCCCAGGGTGCCGGGCAGGCAGATGCTCTTGCGGATGGTGGCAAGCGACTGGGAAAAACGCTGTTCGCTGATCTCTTCGATATATTCCGGGATATCAAGACCGCTCGGGCAGACGCTCAGGCAGGGGGCTGTTACCGAGTAGCGGCAGTTGACCTCCGGCGACTTCTTCCCACCGGCGATCGCCTCGGCAAAGGCCTTCGGAAAATGCTGAAGGGCGTGCAGGATGGGAATCATGCCGGTCTGACCGATCGAACATTTGGAGCCATCCCGGATCGACGGCGCCAGTTCCCTGATTTTATCGATATCCGACTGTTTCCCTGTCCCCGAGGCTATCGCGCCCAGGATATTGCTGACGATTTCGGTACCGACCCGGCAGGGAAAGCATTTCCCGCACGATTCGCTCTGAACGGCCCGGGCATACTCCGCGCACAGACCGACGATATCGACATCATTGTCGCGAATGACGATTCCGTCCCAGCCGATGAAGGCCTTTATCGGCTCCCCGGGGCTGATTTCATCCGGAAGCTTGACCTTCGCTTTCGACTCCGCCCCCGCTGCGACCCCGCGGTTATCGATAACCTCGTCTTGCCAGGAACTGAAAATTACATCTGCCATAGTCATTGCTCTCTCAAAATGCGAAGCTTTACAGTAGCGCTTCCGTTTTTTCGCGTTCTACCGGTCAATCTCACCCAGAACTATATCGATGCTGCCAATGGCGGCAACAACATCCGCTACCAGAACTCCGTCGATCATCGCCGGCAGGGCGCCGAGATTTATGAAGGAGGGCGGTCTTATCCTGACGCGGCAGGGGTTGCGGGAGCCATCGCTGACAAGATAAAAGCCGAGCTCGCCCTTCGACGATTCGATCGAAGCGTAAACCTCTCCCACCGGCGGCTCGAAGCCCTCCTGCATTATCTTGAAATGTCTGATAAGCGACGCTATATCCGTTTGCACATCCTTCTTGTCGGGCGGGACGATCCGGGGGGCGTCCACGGCGCTGACAGGACCTGCGGGAAGTTTTTCCAGCGCCTGTTCGATGATCCTTCCCGACTGCCGCATTTCGATCAATCTCACCAGATAGCGGTCATAGACGTCGCCGTTTTTTCCGAGCGGGATTTCGAAGTCGAAATCCTGATAGCCCGAATAGGGGTAGGCCTTTCTGACGTCGTAATTGACGCCGGAAGCCCGCAGCACCGGGCCGGTCACCCCATAGTTTATGCAATCCTCGGCCGACATCGCCGCAACGTTCTGCGTCCGTCTCTTCCAGATCGGGTTCTTGGTCAGCAGCGTTTCGTAATCATCGATCCGGTTCGGCAAATCTTCAATGAACGCCTTTACGCGGGGGAGAAAGCCATCGGGAATGTCGGCGGCGAGACCGCCGATACGGACGAAGCTCGGCGTTATTCTCGCGCCCGTTGCCAGCTCCAGTATCTCCAGGGTCGTTTCCCGCTCCCGGAAGGTATAAAAAAGAACCGTCATGGCGCCGAGATCGAGGGCGTGAGTCCCCAGCCACAGCAGGTGAGCCGCGATCCGCTGCAGCTCCGCCATCATCACCCTTAAATACTGGGCACGCCGGGGAATTTCTATGTCAAGGAGTTTCTCTACCGCAAGGCAATAGGCAAGATTGTTGGATACGCCGCTGGTATAGTCGAGGCGATCCGTGAGCGGCAGGCCCTGACGCCAGGTCATCGATTCGAAGAGTTTCTCGATCCCCCGGTGCAGATAGCCGATGTGAGGTTCCGACTTGGCGACGTTCTCCCCGTCAAGCTCCAGAAGCACCCTCAGCACGCCGTGGGTTGCGGGATGCTGAGGTCCCATATTGATTGTCATGGTGCGTGATTCAGCCATCGCTTTGATGCCCTCAAAAAGTCTCTTTTTATTCCTCTAAATTAACCTGGAACGGCCGATCGAAATTGGGCCCCTTGACGTCATAATCCTTCCGCAGGGGGTAGCCGACGAAATCATCGACCAGTAAGATATGTTGCGGGTTGGGATGATTTTTAAATGTTATTCCGAACATTTCCGCCGTTTCCCGCTCCATCCAGTCCGCGGCTCTCCAGAGGGCGCAGACGGAATCGACCTCAACGCCTTGAGCCGTCATTGTCTTTATCCGCAATCTGTTATTGAATTTCATGCTGTGCAGCAGATAGGAAATGGTGAAGCGCAATTTCCGGGCGGGAAAATCAACCCCCGCAAGGTCAATGAGCATGTCATACGACAGTTCATCACTCTGCTTCAGAAACGTCATCACTGCAAAAAGTTTCTGCGCTTCAACTATTACGGTTATTTCACCTCGGAACTCCTCGATTCCCGCAATTGCCTCCGGGAATTTTTCCTTTAACAGATTACCGGCTGAGCGACTATCCATTGTTCCCCCAAGGCAAGCTGACCAGATTTCTCTGTCCGGCTGGTTCAACGGCTATCTTCTTCTGAAGTTCGATAATTGCCTTCAGCAACCCTTCCGGCCGGGGCGGACAGCCCGGGACATACACATCAACGGGGACGATCTGATCGACCCCCTGCACGACACTATAGGACTGAAATATCCCGCCGCTGCAGGCGCACGCCCCATAGGCGATAACCCATTTCGGTTCCGGCATCTGCTCGTAAATGCGTCTCAATATCGGCGCCATTTTTTTGGTTAATGTTCCGGCGACAATCATCAAATCCGTCTGGCGGGGGGAGGGACGAAAGACCTCGGCGCCGAAACGGGAGATGTCGTAGGTTGCGGAACTGGCAACCATCATTTCGAGAGCGCAGCACGCCAGACCGAAGGTGACCGGCCAGATTGAATTTTTCCTTGCCCAGTTGACAACCTCTTGCACGGTGGCGGGCACGGCAGGTTCTACTCCCATTCCAAGGCCCCTTTCTTCCATACATACAGATAACCGACGAGGAGAATGACTACAAAAAACAGCATCTCCAGAAATCCGAACATCTTGAGACTGCCCGTAACCAGTGCCCAGGGATACAGAAACATGATTTCGATATCGAAGATCAAAAAAAGCATGGCGGTAAGATAATAGCGGATGTTCATCTTCATGCGGGTCGGCCCGATCGTCCGCATTCCGCATTCATAGGTGTCCAGTTTTGTTTTTGGGAATGTTTTATGTCCCAGGATGGAGGAGGCGCCCACAATGAGCAACGCAATCAGAAGCGCAAAAACGATAATTATCAGGATTGGAATGTAATCGACCATGCTTCAGAACCCCTTTTATAAAAGTTCGGCGCAGAATGCAGCCGGCGCCTGACGGGCTTTCATCGCATATTCCGGGATCATGATGAAAGATCGATTGCTGGAGATCATCGCCCTTTCTCAATCACAAGAGGCTGCTGCCCCTGCCCGAAAGCGATGCCTTGCTACACCGAAGAATATCTTTCTGTCAAGTAAAAATTTAATTGGTTTTTCAGCTTGACAAAAACAGGTTTTGAAAGCATGAAAAACAGGCGGAAGAAAACTTCCTGATCAACACGGAAAGGTACAGCGAGCAGGTAGGAACCGCCACCGATGTGATAGACGCCCAGACTGTTCTGACTGCGGCGATGGCTGATTATCAGAACTATCTCGGCGATCTCAGCATAGCGAAGGCGAGACTGTACCGGGCGATGGGGGTATCCGCAACAACCGGTCGGCAGTGAAAAAATCGCATCAGGAAAGCGGAGGGGGCGAAGAAATGAATGGTGAGCCAAAGGTCGGCGACTGGTCTGAAAATGATCGACAGGCAATGGCCGCTGCCGGGTTGACCATTGAAGAGGTCGAAAGGCAGCTTGGAATCTTTCGCCGGGGGGTCTCCCCGAGCCGGCTGCTCAAGCCCTGCACCCTGGGGGACGGGATCGTCGCCATTGCCGCTGAAGAGCGTCCCCTGCTCATGGATGTCTGCGAAGAGGCCCGGCGCGATGGCCGTCTGATGAAGTTTGTTCCCGCCTCCGGGGCGGCAAGCCGGATGTTTCGCGATTGGCATGCCGCATTGGCCGCAGGGGAATTTGCGGACCGCGCTGAAGAGAAAAGCTTTCGATGTTCGCTCGCGAGCTACGCATTTTATCCGGATCTGGCGGAAATATTTGCCGGAAGCGGCAGATCCCTTGCGCAAATGGTTGAAAATCACCGGTATGCGGAAATACTGGGGTGCATTCTTACCGAAAAAGGCTTGAATTATGGAAACCTTCCCAAGGCCGTCATCAAATTTCACCATTACCCTGATTGCGCAAGGAGCGCCATCGAGGAGCATTTAGTCGAGGCGGCGCTCTATGTGCGGGATGAAAACAGGATAGCGCGCATCCATTTCACCGTTTCCGGCGACCATCAAAAGATTGTGCAGGAAAGGCTTCTTGAGGTCATGCGGGACTATGGCGCTCGTTTCGACACGGTCTTTGATTTCGATATTTCGATCCAGGATTCCGCAACCAACACCATCGCCGTGGAGCCTGACGGGAGGCCCTTCCGGGATCGAAACGGGGCGCTTCTCTTCCGGCCGTCGGGGCACGGGGCGCTTCTGGCGAACCTCGACAGCCTGGATGCAGATATCGTTTTCGTGAAAAATATCGACAATGTAGTCGCTGACTGCCATAAGGACGAGACGGTTCTCTGGAAGAAATTGCTGGCCGGTTATCTGGTCACTCTCCAGCGGGAGCTGTTCAACAATTTGTTTATTCTTGAAGATCCCGGTCCCGCCGGCAGGGAAATTTCCGGGATCGTCGAATTCTGCCGGACAAGGTTGAATATTTTCCTGCCGTCTTTTTTCGGGAGTCTGCCGGAGGCCGAAAAGCGCCATTTTCTGTTCGATAAATTAAACCGGCCGCTGCGCGTTTGCGGGATGGTAAAAAACGAAGGCGAACCGGGCGGCGGCCCCTTCTGGGTGGAGAGCAGGGGAGAGAGCTGCGTTTCTTCCCCGCAGATTGTGGAAGAGTCGCAGATAGACAAAGACGATCGGGGGCAGATGGCTGTCTGGTCTTCGTCAACCCACTTCAATCCGGTGGATCTCGTCTGCGGGCTTCGCGATTACCGCGGACGTAAATTCAGGCTGGCGGATTTTGTCGATCAAGAAACGTCCATTATTGCCGGGAAATCGGAAAAAGGCAGGGATATTCTTGCTCTGGAACGGCCGGGACTCTGGAACGGTTCCATGGCTTTCTGGAATACAATTTTCATCGAGGTCCCGGCGACCACTTTCGCCCCGGTTAAAACCGTAAAGGATCTGCTCCGCCCCGCTCATCGGACGTCCGCTCTATAATCAGCGAGAAATCAGATCGTCAGCGATTGCGAGTCCTCCGGCGCCAGGGAGATTGTCGTAAAAGACGAGGAGTTTCCATTTTGAAGGCAGGTTACGGGTACCTTCCGGTCGCGGGGCGCATCGCTGTAGCGGAGGCAAACGCGGCAGGCGAGGGCGCGCGTCGCTTCGTCTCCTCCTGCTGGAACAAGAACGGTCGGCCCCGGCGAATCATTAACGCGAATGAGCGCATCTTCAGGCTCCGCCATGCTCTCGATAAGATCGTTTTCGCCTGCATTTCGGCCAACAATGGCCTTTACCGCATCGTTCAGTCGCAGATGTCTCCCCGTTTTCAGCAATTCGATGTCCCGGATGCGGTAATCGGGATGATGCGCGAAAAGGTCGCGGAGCCTCCGGGAAAATATCGGATCCGTAAGCAGGCAACCCCCGGCCGGCGAAGGCCAGGAGGAGATGCCGAAATATCCGGCCATCTCGATCTGCCTTTTTCTGCCTCGTCCCTGGAGATCCAAAAGACGGTTGCGATCCACCTTGCCGGCGCGCTCCGACTCGGTTTCCGGAAGCAGTTTGGCAGACAGGGGGCGAAGCAGGCGGTCGGAAAGGCCGGCGTTTTTGGCTATCATGATGAGGGTTTGTTTGCCTTGGGACATGGGTCTTTGCCCCACGACCTCCCCGGTGAACAGAAAGTCCGCCCCGGTCTCTTCCATTAACTGTCCGGCGATTTTCAACATAAGTATCTTGCAGTCGATGCAGGGGTTCATATTTTTACCGTAGCCGTGACGCGGCGCCCGGAGCATGTCAAGATGCGTTTGCGTTATGTCCATAACCGAGTGAGGAATGCCGAGCTGCAGGGCGGTTGCCTTTGCCCGGTCGGCTCCGAAAAAAGGGGTTTCGAATGTCAATCCGGAGACCTCTATTCCCTGGGCGGCAATAATTTTGCAGGCAAGAATGCTGTCCAGCCCTCCGGAAAAAAGTAAAATTGCCTTTGCGCCCAAACGATCATCTCCCTTGCGGAACATCCGCCGTTTCTAATAATGAATCAACAGGGCCCTGGGGCCGTTGTATATTGCCGGCAAAACCCAGGCCGGCATCTCGAAATCCGTCAGATAAATCTGTTCGCCCTCTTTTACGCTGCTGATGGCGGAAAAGGCAATGTCAAGACGGTATTTCCCCCCTTCCCTGGGGATGCGGGAAGAAAAATATCCGAAAGACGCAGGCAGCCCCGCCCCTCTGAGAACGGATTCGATCAGCGGTCTGCCCTTGTCGTTTTCTCCGGTTGTCAGGAACTCAAACCCTGAATTGTTGAGGATTTTCACGAACTGGTCGGGCAGCTTTTTCGAATGCACGATCAGTTTTCGCTCGCCCCTGCGCAGGAGAATATCGGCAGTTATGGAAAGATTGAAGCCGTTTTCGGCCTGCCTGAAAATCGCTACTTCCGCCTTGCGAAGGGGGCTTTCCCCAAGGGCCTTCAGAAGGCCTTCCGCAAGGGCAATTCCCTGAAGGGCTCTTAAATCTTTCCGGACTATCTGCAAATTCCCCGGAGGAAGATCGGCGGAGATTCTCTTTTGGGATATCTGTGTGACAGCCAGACCGTTTTGTTCAAGAAAAAGTTTTGCGGTTTCCGGCAAGGGCGGCTCTTCGGGGGCGAGCAGGAAGATTCCCTGGCGGTAGCTGCCGCCGTCCGTTTTTTTGCTGCCGGCGACAAGCCAGTCGGGAAAGACGGCGATTTCGGGTTTGGCAGTCAGTATAAAGGATTTTCCGACACGGGTCATCCTGTAATTCTGCGAATGGCCGATTATGCCCTGCAATGTTTCTGCTGCACCCTGCATTTCCATGTTTCCAAGAAAATGATAGTTATGCCAGTTTTTGCGGATCAACTGTTTGACGTCATCATTGAGCCGGTTCTCATAATCGAGAAAAACCGTCGTTCCGTCGTCAAGTTCGACGGAAGGAATCAGCGAACAGTCAATGCTGATCTGGGTGGCGTCCTGCAGCGGAATGAAATGACTGCCGGCAGAGTTAAGAGAGCCCTTCATACGCTCTATGGCGGGTCCGATGGAGGTCAGCAGCGCCCGCAGGGCCGGGTGAGTTTTTGCAGGAGGCGGCTCTTTATCCGGCGGCACAACCTCCGGCGGGGCAGCATTGACAAGGTTGGGCGGCAAAAGCAAAGTGCGGCCGGCCGGCAGATTGTTCATATCTGCTATATCCGGATTTAATTTGAGGATTTTGCGATATGCTTCGATAGGTTCCTCAATTTTCGATTCTCCGTTGTCCCCGACTTTCAGCTTGTCGAGGAGTATGCTGCTGATGGAGTCGCTTTTCCGGATCAGGTAGGGAAAGGGCTTGTCTTCCACCTGTTTTTCGGGGGGGCGGCTTGCCGTTGTCGCCTGTTCGTAGGGCGGCAGGAGTATCTTCTGACCGGGGTAGATCCTGTTGATATTCCGCAACCGTGGATTAAGGTGCCTTATCTGGGAAAGAGAAACCGGTTTTCGGTTGCGGATGCTTTTGATAATCGAGAGAAGGGACTCGCCTTTTTTGACCACATGAATTCTGTCGGGGTTTTTCCCCACTGTCTTCTGAAAGGTTAAGCGGGCGCTTTCCTGTCGGGCATGCAGGAAAGGGGGCGATAACAAGGCGATAACAAGCAGGAGCGGAACGACAAAACAGCCCTTTTTCGCGGGGGGCTGTTTTCCATTGCCTTTGCTGTCCCCGGCATTTCGCGGGCAAGTGCGGCAGTCCATAGATTTTCCTTTTTTAACCCGGCATCTCCCGAGCAGAGAGATGCCGGGTGCAGGTTGATCGTTTTTTATTGGCCGCTCTGAAAATTATCGCGCAGCAGTTCCCTGGCGATTATGATTCTGCGTATCTCCGCTGTTCCGGCGCCCACATCCCAGAGTTTCTGGTCAAGATAGTGACGTGAAACCGGATATTCGCTGCAGTAACCATATCCTCCGTGAATCTGAACGGCGGCGTCGGCAATCTTCGTTCCCATTTCCCCGCAGAAGAGGAGCGCTGCCGCTGCCTTGCGATCAAGTTCGGTCCCTTTGCCGCCGATCTTCGATTCGAGCGAATCGCAATAGGAAGCGGCGCTGTAAGCCATCCATTTTGAGGCATTGTATCCCGTGTACATATCGGCAAGCTTGCCCTGGATGAACTGAAACGAGGCGAGAGCCTTTCCGAACTGTACCCTCTCCTTCGCATATTTGATGCTGAGTTCCAGGCAGGCCCGCTGGGAGCCGAGCGAGCAGCCGCTCAACGTTATCCTCTCCGTGCAAAGCCCGTTGGTCAGGACGGAAACCCCCTGGTTCAAGCCGCCGATCAGATTTTCCTCGGGTATTTCCATATTGTCGAAGGTGAGCAGGCCGGTCGGCGAGCTTTTCATCCCCCATTTGTGGATCTTCTCGCGGTAAAATCCCTTCATGTCTTTTGTCAGAAAATAAAAGGTTGATATTCCGTGCGCCCCGAGCACCGGATTGGTTTTGGCGTAGAAGACCATCAAATCCGCCACTGGCCCATTGGTGATGAAAATTTTACTCCCGTTGATGACGTAGCGGTCTCCTACCTTGAGGGCCCTCGTTGTCATTCCCATGGCGTCGGAGCCGGCATTGGGTTCGGTGATCCCCAGACAGCCGATGTATTCACCGCTGCAAGCCTTGGGGAGTATTTCCATGCGCTGCTCTTCTGTTGCATTCCTGCGGAAATTGTCGAAGCAGAGGGTCTGACTGGCGCCTACCGTCATCGCCAGGGCGTTGCTGACGCGCGCAATTGTTTCGTACAAAAGCAGCGTGTCTACATATCCCAGGCCCGCGCCGCCGTATTTTTCCTCATAGGCTATGCCGTTTACTCCTATCTTGCCGAGTTCACGGAAGAGATCCGGAGGCATCCGGTCCTCTTCATAGAGCTTTTCCATCTGCGGTTCAAGCCAGGTTGTGGCCCAGCGCCAGACGGTATCTTCAAGCATTTTCTGTTCCGGCGAAAGTTCAAAACACAGCGACATAAATTCCCCCTTTTTTGGTTTTTATTGTTTGCCTGACTTCAGGTTTCTCTTAAGGCCGACAGAGAGTGTTGAAAACCGCTCCTTCGTCGTTGCGGGCAAAACGAAGCACTCTTGTGAGCGCCTGTTAATTAACAATATTTTCAGAGCCTTAAGGATTTTTACCCAATAGCCGCCAATACTGAAGGCGAACATACATGAAGTTTATACGACATGCTTTTTGAAAAGTACAGAGGGAAATGCGCCGGTTCTTGACAGGGAGCATCGCCATTATTATGCTGCGACAGGGAATCCGTTCAGCATGATGCAGAAAAATAGTTGCAGGCGGCACATTAAGTTTCAAAAACCCCTTTCCAAATAAATACAGCCATGATAGAGGGAAAAAACTACAATAAGGAGGATGATTGTGAAGAAAAAAATAGCATTATTTGCAGTCTTGGCACTGATTTTCGTTGCTGGTTGTCAGAAGAAGGAAGAGAAGCCGGCCGTTTCTCCCCAGGGTTCGCTTATGCAGCCGGCCGCTCCTCAGGCGGCGTTTCCCGGGGCCGGGGCGCCTGCGGCAAATCCGCATGCGGGCTTGCAGGTAAAGGAATTTACCGAGGGCGGGGCAGGTCATAAAGGCAAGGTGTTGCAGAAGATCGACGCCGCCGGCTATACCTATCTCGAGATAGAGGAGAAGGGGAAAAAGCTTTGGATTGCCGTTATGCAGTCAGCGATCAACAAGGGGGATGTTGTTGAAATCCCCGAATCGCCGGTGATGGTCAAGTTTACCAGCAAGACCTTGAATCGCACCTTCGATGAGATTCTCTTTGCGGGAAGCATCCGGGTTGTGAAGGAGTGATGATCAAACGCCGCAGTCAGGCATTTCGGAAAGTTTCAGATTGACTGATGATACAGAAGATGGCGGCGGTGAAAGCCGAAGGTCGAAAAAATCGCCGCCCTCTTCCCTGCCGATTCCCTGGAAGTCTTGCGTGCAGGCAAGGCCGCGCCGGACTGCCGGGCTCCATGTTTTCTGCTTTCAGTTTCAACAGACTCCGATATTATCATCAACGCGGCAGTCGATCGAGCCACTGATAAAAAGCCGGTTGATTCGCGGGGTATTGGAGGCGGGGGGCTGATATTTGATGTCGGTTGCGCATTATTGATGTAATCCATGAGTTGAAAGAAATCCGGGAGGGGGCAATTGCCTCCTCCCGGATATGCGGGACGAAAAAGGGGGGAAGCAACCCGGGGCGGAGGGGGTTATTCCCCGTCTGCTTGACCCCCCTCTGATGTTTTTTGTCTGAATTGGATCAGTTCTGTCTTGGACAGGCGGGCCCGAAGCCGAAACGCCCCGCTCCTCCCCTGTCTCCTCCATACATCATGGGTCCCCTGCCGAAGGAGCCCCGGTCGGCGAAGCGCGCTTTCGCGATTTCCTGCTGGGCGGGAGTCAGCACCTTCAATGATTCAAGACGATGGGCAGTAACCTTGTCGGTCATCTGATCCCGCAGGGCGCCCAGATCCTTCTGTGCCGCTGCTATCTTTTCCCTGTCGGGGGTCGGTTCAAGCCAGAGCCTTTTGATGGCGTTTCTTTTGGCAAACATCTGCTCCCTGATCGATGTCAAATCTTTTTCCTGTTCGTTCCTGATTTCAGAAAGCTTTGCAGTCTGTTCCGGGGTAAGGTTTAATCCGGCCGCTTCCCTGAAATCTCTTATCCCTCCCGGGCCAAAGCCCTGTCCTTCGTCACAGCCGGGGCCTCTTCCCCAGTTCGAGGCAAAGGCAGGCATCGAAACCGCTGCCGCAACGAAAAGCAATCCTACGATCATTACCACTGTTTTTTTCATTTCTGTTCTCCTTTTTCTGTT
>CAZKHU010000007.1:0-48774 GCA_964552725.1 uncultured Syntrophus sp. | reverse complement strand
TCAGGCTTTATCGGCAAGCATTTTCCCGATACAGTAGAGAAGCGACAGAAATACCCCATAAAGGCTCATCTGCTGTTCGATGCTGCCGTCGAGAATGACGCGGACCTCGCTGTCGAACTCCTCGTCCTTTTTCCAGAGGGCAAAGATGACCGGAACCCGCGGAAAGAGCTTCAGCTTTACGGCCGCATCGCCAAAATCCATCTTTTCGCCTCCCAGTTGCAGGCCCTTCTCTATAAATTTATCGGGATCAGAACCAAATTTATCGGCGATCTTCGGCAAGGGCAATTCATGCCCTCCCCTGAAGAAAAAACTGCCATCGGTCAACTGGGTTGGAGAAATCAGATTATTGCTTAGCGGAACGTCCGTTGCGTGGGACAGGTGGTGCAGCAGAATTTCATCCAGAAGACCCGATTTTTTAGTATTCTCAGGCTCGACAATAGACCTTTTTCTGACGTCAACGAGATACCGTTTGTTCAAAACATTGATTGCAAACGTTCCATTGTCCTCATCATATTCAGCAATGGCGCGAACGGCCGCCTCGCGGGGGGGCACGTTTTCCAATTCCTGCCAGAGTTCCTCTTCAATCATCTCAATCCCTCATTCAATTATTTGCTGCAGCAAACTCATAAACCGCTCAAGCCATCCATAATGACCGTTCGAATGGCGCAGCCACCGGATGCGGGTTAATTGCATAAAAAAATAGAGACGTCAAGGAGCCCTTGACCGGGCGCATTTTGAATGGGTAGATGTTGTTTGGATTTCCTTCCCGTTTATGATATATAATGCCAAGAGTCAATGTAATTGGCTGCAATTAGATTGTAATTATTAAATAAATTGCAATATTTATCGACAGGGAGACACAACATGCAGGCATTGGAGCTGATCAGAAAAGCTAAAGCGGAGGGACGCGGATCTTTGACCGAGGCAGAATCAAAAGAGGTTCTCCGGCAATTCGGAATACCCGTAGTCGAGGAACTCATCGCCGTTTCACAGGAGGAAGCAATCCAAAAGGCAAAAAGCACCGGCTTCCCCGTTGTTTTGAAAGGTCTGGGGACAAAACTTGCCCACAAGACCGAACGCGGCCTCGTTTTTCTTAATCTGAACAGTGAAGCTGAAGTGGAAAAAGCGGCAAAGGCAGCGGCAACCGCTGCCGGCGCCGACTTGGAAGGATACCTGATCCAGCCTATGCTTTCCGGCCGCCGGGAATTTGTCGCCGGCCTGTTCCATGATCCCCAGTTCGGGCCGATCGTCATGTTCGGGCTGGGCGGCATATTCACCGAGGCTCTCAATGACGCGGTTTTCCGCGTCGCTCCGTTGACCAGAAACGATGCGGAACTGATGATAAGCGAAATACGTTCCCACAAGCTCCTGGAGGCATTCCGCGGCGAGCAGGCGGTGGAGCAGAAGCGGATCGTCAGCGCTCTGCTGGGTTTATCCCGCATAGGCATGGAACTGCCTGAAATTACGGAAATCGATATCAATCCACTGCTGGTTTCTCCCGACGGCCTGGCAACAGCCGTTGACGCATTGGTTGTTATCGGCGCGCAACCGGTCCCCCGGGAGTATCTTCCCACCGTTCCTTCGCCCTCCATAGGCAAGTTCTTCTATCCGCGTTCGATCGCGGTAATCGGGGCCTCTAACGCCTTCACCAAATGGGGCTACCGGATGATGTGCAGCATTATCGCGGGAGGATTCGCGGGCGATGTTTACCCGGTCAATCCCCGGGGCGGGACAATTACCGGCAGAACGGCCTTCAAATCGGTAGCGGAAATACCCGGTTTTGTTGACCTCGCCGTAGTCACAATCCCCGAAGACAGGGTGATCGAGCTCATCCCGCAATTACAGGCGAAGGGAATAAAGAGTATGCTGCTGATCACCTCCGGCTTTGCGGAAACCGGGGCAGAGGGCCGCAGGCTGCAGGAAGAACTGGTGCAGGCGGCCCGGGCCGCCGATATCCTGATCATGGGCCCGAACACCATGGGTCTTTGCAACCCGCACAATAACCTCCTGTGCTGCGGAGGGGCCAATGTGCACCCCAAACCCGGGGCAACGACGCTGATCTCGCAGTCGGGGAATCTCGGCGTGCAGCTTCTCGAATTTGCGGAACGCGAAGGGGTGGGCATTCGCGCGTTCGGCGGCTCGGGCAACGAGGCAATGATCACGATCGAGGATTACATGGAGGCCTTCGAGGTTGACGAGTTGACGCAGACGGTCGTGATTTATCTGGAAAGCATTAAAAACGGCCGCCGGTTCTTTGAATCAGCGCGGCGGGTCGGCTTGCTCAAACCCGTCGTAATGCTGAAGGGGGGAAGAACGGAGGCCGGACATCACGCCGCAGTCAGTCACACCGGCGCACTCGCCTCCGACGCCAAGGTCTTCAACGCGGCGGCCCGTCAGGCGGGAATCGTCATCGCCGAACAGCCGATCGAGATGCTCGATACGTCCGCGGCCTTCTCCTCGCTGCCACTTCCCCGCGGCAACCGCGTTGCAATCATGACGATAGGGGGCGGCTGGGGGGTTGTCACAACCGATCTCTGTGCGGAAAACGGCCTGATCATCCCCAATCTGTCGCCGGAACTCATCGAGAATATCAACAAGGTGCTCCCGTCCTACTGGAGCCATTCCAATCCGGTTGATCTGGTCGGAGAGTTTGACCCGGCCATTCCCATGTTCGTGCTGGAGCAATTATCCCAATGGGACGGCTGCGATGCGGTGCTGCACCTGGGAATTTCCGGAAGACTTTCTTCATTGCGGAAGATGATCAAGGACGTCCGCATATCCGACCCGGAAGCGGATCAAAGTTTTCTTTCCACAATCCCCAAAATGCTGGAAGAATTTGAAAACAAATTTCTTGCCCACACAGCCCACCTCATGGAAAAGACAGGGAAACCGATTATCGGGGTGCCACTGATGCAGGAAGAAAACATCCACACCGTAAACGATGTCGAGGGCAGTCCCTACAAGGCGGTTTCTTTTCTCACGCCGGAGCGGGCGGTCAAGGCCATCTCCCGCATGGCCTCATACAGCCGGTGGCGCGAACTGGAGAGGCAGCGGGAAGATTAAATCATGCCGGCCGATACAAAGACAGCTATTCGAGCATGGTTATGATGGCTTTTGCAACTTCCTTTCCCATTCCTATCCGCCCGCTGATACGTCTTCAAGGTTTTTGGCGAATAATGCAACACGCGAATTTCATCCGCCAATCCAATATATTCGGATTTCCAGGAAGCCCCGGTTATCGGCTTTGCCTGAACAGATGCTCTGAAAAAAGGGATCCGGCGGCGCGCGGCTTCACGGCCTGCGACAAAAATGATCGATACCGGCGGTCCACAGGTCCAGGAGTTCACCAGAAACTGCAGAATAACTTGTTATGCCCTCAGGCAAACGGGGGAAAGATGCGACTCTCGCATAAATTGTTGACACTCTGCGCTGCTTTTGCCGTTGCTTCTTGTGCTTCAATGCACCCGCAACCGCCGGAAGTTCAACTTCCACCGGAAAGAATCTCGCTGAAAGGATTTTCACTCGTACCGTTGAATGAACATGGTTGGCTGATCGGTATGCGGAATCCTCGCTTATTGTCCTTGGGGAAGCTCGGCAAGTACCCGGAGGAGAATATTGAGCCAATTGCAAAACCATTTGTCATTCCCGAATGTCTCTATCGGGAATATGGTTTTTCAAGCAGTTAGAACCAGATTCCCGCTCAGAATCGTTGCGGGAATGACAAGAATGGGGAGTTTTGCAATTGGCTCTATTGTTATACGGGCAATCTCCATTCAACTTCCTGCGTTACATACGGACGAAGACCTCGTTCGCCTTGTTCAAGAGGCTGAAGTCAAGAACATCAATCCGGAGCGCTTGAGAGTAATCAGGCATGAGGTCGTTACCTAACCAACAGCGTGGAGTTTACTGATCCTTGAGTCGGTCAGGCATAACTGTGCGCTTAACCCCGGACGCGCAAGAACCGCGCACCGGGCAGCCGTCCCCGCGAGCACGCTCGCGTGTACGTCAGCCGCTGATCCGCAGCGCCGTTCGGCGAAAAATATACAACTTACAGATTGGCAGCCAAAAGAATAAAGTCGAGCGAATGCGATAGCCAAAATCAAGGAGGTAACGATGAATTCAAATAATATTTCCGTATTAGACCTAAGCCCGCCAGAAAAGTTACAACTGGTGGAAGACCTATGGGATGATCTGGCTGCTACCCCGTCAGAGGTTCCTGTATATGAATGGCAAAAGGAAGAGTTGGCTCGTCGAAAAGCTAACTTGATGAGCAAGCCGGCTTCGAGGCTTTCGTGGGACGAAGTCAAACACAGGATTCGAAGTCGCTATGGCCGCTGAATTAATATTCTCACCAGAAGTACAACAGGACATTGATGAGGCATATGGCTGGTACGAAGATCGTAGACCTGGTTTGGGAGAAGATTTTCTTAGCTGTGTGGATGCCTGTATTCAGGTAATTTGTCGTATGCCCGAACTCTACGCGAAAGCTCATGAGGAGTATCGTCGGGCATTGGTTCGGCGATTTCCATGCTCGCGGTGCAAAGTGCATTGAACACAGTAATGATGATCTGCTGTCCCAGGTGCTTTCAATATTGGATGCATGCATTTACTGACCGGCCGACACATCATTCAACCGGAGCGCTAACAACCGCGCCCGGTTAATTCGTAGTTCCGCCACCGTTATTCGTCGCGCCCCTGCCATCTCGCAAAGAGGGAGTTATCGATTTCGAAGATATCGAGGATCTTGCCCAGCGTGTGATTGATTAAATCGTCTATGGTCTTCGGCAGGTGGTAGAAAGCCGGAATTGGGGGCAAAAGGATTCCTCCCAGGTCCGCAACCCTGGTCATAAGTTCGAGGTGCCCCTTGTGGAGCGGGGTTTCCCGGACGACCAGCACCAGTTTACGGCGTTCCTTCAAAATTACGTCGGCAGCGCGGATTACCAGATTATCGTTGAAGGAATTGGCTATTCCGGACAGCGTCTTGATGGTGCAGGGAACGACAACCATCCCGTCTGTCTTGAAAGAGCCGCTGGAGATCGAGGCGGCCATGTTTCTTTCATCATGAACCTTATAAGCCAGTTTCTCTACATCCTCGACGGCAAAGTCCGTTTCAATCTGGATATTCCTTTTTGCCGCCTCGGAAATAACCGCATGCGTTTCCACCTGCGCATCTTTTAGAACCTGCAGAAGCCTTATCCCGTAAATCACCCCGGACGCACCGGTAATTCCCACTATTACCCGTTTCACCTTTTCGCCGCCTCCGCAATAATTCTTTTGCCAATCGCCGCGCACATCCTGACTACCAAGGCGATGTCCGCCTGCGTCAAGCTTTCCCAATGAATCCCTGCGACAACCGTCACCACCCGGTTGAGTTTTCGGGAAAGCTCTTCCGCCATGGACTTGGCAATCACATCTTCTTTATGACCCACGCGGGTAAAAACCGAACCGGTTGAGCTTATCCTGTTTGGATCGCCGATGCCCGGCCGCGGTTGGGCAATCGCCACGGCGCCGATATGGGCGCGGCCGCCCGTGAGGACAACCAGCAAGTCCGCGCCCACAAACAAGGTGTGCGCAGAAACCTCAAAGATCCCATTTTTCTCCGAAATATCAAATCTATCCATACGAATACCGCTTATGCCTGCATCTCCCGGAAGGCCTGATCCAGTGCGGCAATGACTGCCCTGGCAAACTCGGGCGTATTGATGTGGGTATCTACCTCAATCACCTCTATCTGGGAAGAGAGATTCTTTTTCAGCTCGTCAATGAATGTCTGGTCGGATGCGGGGTCGAATAACGCGCCTCCTGCGACGCTCAGGGATGAAAATCCCCTCTTCGGAATCACAAATTTTACGAGTTTCGGGTTGGGGCACCGGTTGAGCTTTTCGGCAACAGCTTCGGCAATCATCTTCATTTCTTCCGGGTTTGTTCGGGCCTGCACCCGGATGGAATCCTGAATCAGCAGCTTTCTTTCCGCCAGTTTTCGAGAGATCCAGAGCTGGTCTTTCTCATCCCTTCTTTGAATGGGGCCGCAACTGATCATGTCAAAGCCGCACGGAGAAAGGATGTATGGCTTCCCCTGAGAGCAGCCCGCATCCAGCCGGTCCGGCCCGGCCGCCCTGTTTCCGCCCAGCAGATATTCACTGAACCCGCCCGGCACTAAATCGATAAAGGCCTCGAAAAGCCCCTGACCAACAAGGTCTCCGGCCGCCTTTTCTCCCATCCCGGTCGCATGAAAGGAGATTATATCGAAGCGATCTTCAAGAAATTCACGGACATAATGAGCGCCTTTATCGGCAAAACCGAATTCGGTAATCGCAATCGCCAGCCTCCCTTCCTTCAGACGGGGTTCATACGCTTCCACCATGCCGCAGATCGCGCCGGCGCCGTTGATCATCAGGTTTCGCACCAGCGGGTTGAGGCCGACCGTATCGACCACGCTGTGCATGACCGTAATGTCCCTGACTCCGAAAAACTCGGCCAGCTTTTTGGCATAGGCAGGCATGGCCGCAACACTGGAGATCAGCAGTTTGGGCAGTCCGAACGGCAGCAATTTCATTGCCGAAAGGGTAATAAAGGTACCCGTCATTCCGCCTACGGCAATAACGCCCTGGAGATCGCCCGCCGCCAGCATCTCCGTCAGTTTTTTGCCAAGAGCAGCGGCAACCGTGGCGGTGGCCTTATCCCTCTCCTTGGCCAGCATGGCGCCGATTGCCTCAACCGTTGTCCCGCCGAGCCGGGCCAGCTCTTCATTGGCGACGTCGGCTTTCAGTGCGGATTTAATGGCTCCGGTGCCGATGCTGATATCAATCAACGCGATTCTGTGGCCCCTTTTTTCAATGGTTTTCTTTATCAGGGCCAGTCCCGCTTCTCTTTCATCCAGCATGCCGATTACTGCGATGGTCATTTCCTGCCTCCGCTTCAAACAATCCGGCCGTGGTAAAAAATTGAGGCCGGATATCAAAAATCAAGCCCCTGTCCGGGTGATATTGCCTCTTCCCCCGGAAGGGGCAATCTGTTCGCGCTTAGCCATGAACTACGCCAGCCCCAACTCCGACCACCGCTCCTTTACCCTTTTGAGGACGTCGGGGTCAAGCTCGATCGGAATCGGCTTCTCTTTCCATTCATACGGGATGGTCGCGTCAATGAGCAATCGCCCCGTGATCTCCCGGGCATTGATGGGAAGCGAGGGGTCAAGGGGCGTCGAGCGGCCGCGCTTGATGACCTGAGAGCGGTTGGGCTGGAAGCGGAAACTGAGCGCATACATAACCCTCGGGATGTCCCACGGATCGATATCGTCATCGACGACAATCACGGTCTTGAGACCATAGGCGCCCATCTCGGTGGAGATGGCCGCCGTGGCTATCTGATCGACATGTCCGGGGTACATCTGCTTGACGGAGATTATGGCCAGGAATCTTCCCGAACCTTCGGGGGGGCAGTAAACAGCCTTGAGGCCGGGGATCTTCATGGCGACGAGCTGCTGCCAAAGGGTCGCGCCGTATGTCAGCGCCATGGTCATGTGGGTGTCGGTTACGGCCTTGCCGACGGTAGTCCCCCAGAAAACGGGATTGTTCCGGTGGGTAATGCAGTTGACCTTGATAAAATTACGGGGGTCCGTCCCCACTCCGGAATAATAGCCGGTATATTCGCCGAAAGGACCTTCTTCCATAAACGCCTCGGGGTCCACCTCACCCTCGACGACGATCTCGGCATGCGCGGGAACAGGCAAATCAACCGTTTCTCCCTTGATTACCTCCACCGGCGTACCTCTTAACGCGCCGGCAAAATCATATTCAGATTCGAATGCCGACAGGCGGGACGCACCCATCAGAAAAAGCAGCGGATCTCCTCCGACAATCGAGGCAACCGGCATCGCCTGTTTCCTTGCCGCATATTTTTTCAGCATGATGTCCGCATGCTTGCCTTTGATAAACTGGACGCCCAGATGATTCCTGTCGAGAAGCTGAGACCGGTATGTCCCGAGATTGACCCACCCTGTATCCGGGTCTTTCGAAACAATATAGTGGGCCGTGCCGAAAAAGCGCCCGCCATCCAGCGGATAAAACTTGGGAACGGGGAACTTGAAGAGATCAATGTCGTCGCCCTTGATAATATTCTCTTTGCAGGGGGCCTTATCCACCCACTGAGGGGGAATCTTCTTGCCTCCATTTTCCACCCATTTCCGCATCAGATCGACCAGCGTCGAGCCGCTAGGCATGCCCATAATCAGGGACAGGCGCTCGGTCGTGGTCAAGGCGCTCATCAGAACAGGGGTGTTGTAACCTTTTACATTTTCAAAAAGGAGCGCGGGGCCGCTCTTCTCTTCGTTCAGTTTCGCGATGGTCGAAAGCTCCAGATTCCAATCGACCTCGGCTGCAATCCGCTTCAAAATTCCCTCTTTTTCGCATAGCGCGATGAAATCTCTCAGGTCTTTCATTGCCGTCAATACCTCCTTGAAATGGTTTCAATCTGCCAACATGCTGAACAAAAACTTCCGGCGCCGGAACGACATTCCCAATTGGGGCTTCAATAAATTTTTACAGGGGATCCTACATTGACTATGATCTCTGGCGTTTATTCAGTTTTCCTCCATTGGAGGGCTAAATGACTGATTTAAAAAAAAATGTCAATTTCAAATTTTTTATGCTATTTATAAGCGCAAATTATGAATAGCCATAAACCATCCCTGTCGCTATAAATGTCGAAACATGCACTTTTGCCGAGCGCCGCTGATAATCATTTTATTATCAGCGGGTTGATCGTTACATGACAGAGGGCTGATCCGTTATGCTGAATTTTAATCAGTTCCGGATATTCTATCACGCCGCCAGAACCTTGAGTTTTACCCTTGCGGCCAGGGAGCTTTTTATCACGCAACCGGCGGTGACTGCCCAGATAAAATCCCTCGAAGACTACTGCAATATAAAATTATTCAAGAGAAAAGGCCGGGGACTGTGCCTGACGGATGAGGGGCAAACCCTTTACGCGCATGCCATCAGGGTTTTTGAATATGAAAAGGAGATCGACAATGTCATTCAGGATATGCGGCAACTGAAGAGGGGAGTTCTGCGGGTAGGGGCGACAAAGGCCTATACCCTATATATAATGCCCTTTCTCATTCATGCCTTTCATCTGCTTCATCCCCTTGTCAAGATCGATGTAAACGAGGGGAATTCAACCGATCTTGTCCAGAATCTGCTCGATCTTCAGATCGAAGTGGGTTTGATTGCCACGCCTGAAGACCGGGCCGATCTGACATTTATCCCTTTTTCCTGCGAAGAGATCATGCTGATCATGGCCCCCGACCACCGTCTGGCAAAGAAGGAATCGATCATTCTGGACGACATCAGACAGGAACCGATAATAATGAAGCATAGCGGCTCCGGGACGCGGCGCGTGCTCGACAGGTTCTTTGCTGAATATCAATTTATTCCCAATATTCTCATGGAGACAAGCAATGACGGACTGATAGTGGAGATGGTTAAAAGAGGCGAAGGGATTGCTTTCCTGGTAAAACCGCTGTTCACTGCGGAACTGGAAAATCGCCAGATTGTTGCAGTCCCCATGGAGGATATCAGACTTTGGATGAATGTCTGCATTGCCCACCTCCGGGGCCAATCTCTTTCCATGGCGGCCCGGGCTTTCATAGACATGCTGGTGGACATGACCCCCGCGAATGCGGCCTCAGCCGATATCACCGACATTATCCGCAGACTCCGCGTGCAGCCGGGATATTATCCGACGCACAGGCCTTAGCGGCGGACTGCTGAACCATGCCGTGCAGTATTTCCGCCGCCTGCCCGCCGAAAGAGGGATCGTTGATATGGCTGTCAGACTCAAGAACGCTGATATCGGAACGCAGCCCCCGCCTGATTGCGTCGACAAAGGAGCGGCTGACCTCGGGATCCCACAAGGGGCCGGTTTCGCCGTCCGCCTCGGACCAGCCCCGGCTGGGGATAAGCACCTTGACCAAGGCTGTGCCTGCATTGAGCTTGTCGATCAGTTGAGCGGCTATAGTCCCGGTCTCCTGACAGTTCAGACGGATTGCGGAACGAAAATCATAAAAAAACAACTTTCGGGTCGCAAATTCAGCGGGGATGGAATCTCGCGTAAACTCGAATACCGCGCAATCCAGCCCCCCGGGAATCACCAGGCGCGGAATGTTTTTCCCCTCGTCGGACGTCAGACGGTTTGGTTTGATCCCTTTGCAGTATCCTCCCATAAGTTCATCGGCGAGTTCGTGCGTGGCGAGATCCAGAATCCCCGAGAAATAACCCTCGGCGGCCAGCTCTTCCATTGCCGTTCCGCCTGTGCCATTGGCATGAAACGGCACCACCTCATACCCCTGAGCCTCCAAATGACCCCGGATATTCTCGGCAGCGCGCGTGACAAATCCAAAAAAGGACATGGCAATCCGCGGCTTTTCGCAAGCAGGGGCCCACTGTCTTGCAGCCATCCCGCAGACGGCGCCTGCCGCCATATCCAGCACCCGGCCCGAAATGCTGTTCACCCCCAGAATATCCACCACGCTGTGAATCATCGTGATGTCCCTGGTTCCGACAGTCTTTGACATATCGCGAGACGCCACGGTGGAAACCATCACCTTGGGAACACCCAGGGGAAGCTGGCGCATCAAGGCCGTGCTGATATAAGTCCCCGTCCCTCCGCCGGCCGATATCAACCCGCAAATGCGCCCCTGCGAATAAAATTTCCGGATCAGCTCTCCTGCATTTTCAATAACCAGTTCGATTGCCCCATCCCTGCCTAGATCTTTTTGCGGATTCGAGGCGATGACTTCCACATACAGGTCAAGATCGGCCTTAAAGGGGGAAGGGCCTTTTGTCCCGAGGTGAACCATCACTGTTTTAAAGCCCCGCTCCTGAATGGCATCTCTTAAAAACAGATGTTCTTCCGCCTTCGAATCAAACGTCCCGATTACCGCAATTGCCCCGTCCTTTTCCATTCTCTCTCCGGATGAAAAATTTTATTCCCGGAATTGTCCTGCTTTTTTACATCTGCAAGCTATTTGATCCTGACGCCTGTAACCAGTTGGCTGACAATCCTGTCCATCGCATCTTTCTTTTTCTCTGTCTTGGCCTCCATCTTTTTTTTCGACCAGACGGATTCCGGCCTCACCTGCAGGACAATCACATTTTCAGGAAAGGACAGGTCTGCATCGATTGCGAATTCAATATCGTAAGACTTGCCATAGTACTTATCGATCGCCTTGGCGGTACGGCAGAGCTCCATTAACTCTTCATGGGTAATCGAAAATTTCCGGCGCATATCGTCCGGCACAGGGACTGTCTTGATATTGCTTCTGTTTTCCTCATATACGCACATGACCTCCTTGCTTCCGCAAGTAGATTTAATAACGCTCAATGTTATCTTGTCCATCAAATAGTTGTCGGGAGTAACCGTCCCGCTCACTACCGCTTCTCCCAGACCATAACTGACATCCAGAGAGATCTTGGATCTGTCTCCATTAAGGGGATTCAGGGTAAAAATGACTCCGGAAACCCGGGAATTAACCATCTTGGGCACTCCCACCCCGATATTCATCAGGAAACCCATTCCCTTATTCATTCGGTAGGTTATTGCCTCTACATAATATGCGCTTGCCCAGGTTTTCTTTATATATTTGACCAGATCTTCATGACCCCGGATATTGAGGAAGGTTTCCATCTGCCCCGGCATGGACACCGCCCCGCTGGAACGGACGGCGACCGGGACATTGTCAATGCCGGACATTTCACACAGCCGGTCGTAATTTTTCAGGGCATCGTCTGTAATGACGGGAGGAATCGCCGCCTCTTCGATCAGCTCCACGGCAAACTTGCTGGCCTTGAGACAGGACTCATAGGTAACCTGACCCAGCGCGGCCAGATAATTTTCCAGCTTTTTTTTGATTCCGGTCTCTGCTACAAATAATTCATTGGCGTAAATGGTGAGCGCAAAACCCGGACTGACCCTGATTTCACCCCGGAGCATCTCACCCAGATTTGCATTCTTTTTGCCCACCAGAGGGAAATCCGCACCCTCCAATTCGTCATACCATAACGTGATTCGCTTCTCTCGATCTTCCATTACAAAAACCTCTCCATATCAGTGCGGTCGGAAAAAGACCGCGAAAATACGCGTCTTGCCACGTCTCGAATGGCAAAATGCGTAAAACTCGCGCCGTCATATTTGACGGGCTGACCCGCTCCCGGCGGAAAATATCCCGTTCGCAAGAAGACGGCTGCACCGTCCGGCTGCCCTGAACATCGATCTCAACAGCCGGACGGTCAGCAAAACTGCCCGTATCCGGGAACATTTCTTACCGCTGAATGCGCGTTGTCAGTCCCAAAAATATTTTACGGTTATACCCTCTCCAGTATCTCCACGGTTCCCTCATCGCCGTCAATGCGGATAAGATCCCCCGTCTTGATCGTCGAGGTGGCAGTCCCCGTGCCCACGACCGTCGGCAAACCGTATTCCCGGCAGACTATGGCCGCATGGCACATAGAGCCGCCGACATTGGTGACTGCGCCTTTAATGCGGGTAAAGGCCGGCGCCCAACTGGGAGAGGTGGTCGTGGCCACCAGGATTTCTCCTTCCTGCAGGAATTCCAGCTCTTCGACCCTGGAAATTACCCGGGCGCGGCCTTCCACGATCCCGGGAGAACCGGCCGAACCCCTCAATATCTGACCTCCCTGGCCTGTGGCCGCCTCAATGCCCCCGAGCCACTTCTTCAGCACGTCGGTTGTAACTCCCCACAAAACAATGCTGAATGGTTCAGTGACAACCTCGGGGGGAACGCCCAGGGCAGGCGGCGGTGTCCACTCCTGGAATTTTTTCATGACCTCCTGGCGCCAGGCAAGTTCCTTTGGCCAATAGGAAGGACCCCGCGGCTTCACTCCGGTGGCCCAGGCAGTCACATAGTCATTCAGCGCATCCCGGACCTCGCCCCGCTTCATTAACCATACATCCTCGACATCTCCGAAGAATCCATTTTCTTTGAGTATCGACGAGACTTCGCGCATCTTGTTCCAGAAAACGCTATGGAACCAGTGCTCGACATAGAACAGATGGTCTTCCACATAGGGGAACACCCGCTGCGATATTGAAAGGGTCTGGTCAAAGGCCTCGCGATCGTCATCGCTGTCGATAAGCGCCCGGTATTCGGCTATAATCCTTTTTCTTTCCTCGATAAGCCGCTCCGTAGGACGACCAACATCCTTTCCCGCTTTCAGAGCTTTGATATGCATGCGGATTGATTCAAACGGAATATTCAGATTGTCGTTCCATGACCTGTGATGATGAAACCATCCGGTGCCGGTGGAGATATGGAACCAGGGATAGCGCGCCTTTTCCAGTTCATTGACCCACAACTGTCCGGCAGAAGTTTTGCCGAGTTCTTTCAACAGCTCCGCAGCATCCTGGGGTCTCAGAACGAGTTCGGCAAGATTATTGTCGATGGCAAGCCTGGCGAGCCTGATCAGCTCCGAATCCGGTTTGTACATAACCACATCTATCCCGGACACCATCTTGGTAAGCACGGAGATGGGGATGTTCGGAAAGATGGAATTGGCCGTATTGATAAAGGTTACATACGCGGCATACCCCAGATTGAGAAACTCGAAGTGATATTGCCAGACCAGAAAAGCCATGTCGATCAGCTTGTCGTAATTGGACAGAAGATGATAGCCGCTTCCCGTACCGGTATTTCCAAAGACTACGGTTTCGTCCTCTACCTCCGGGAGCTTGTTGAAGGGGAGGGCTTCGAGTTCCCTGAGCAGGCAGTTAACCTTTACCTTCCAATTTTCGTACAGTTTATCCCAGTTCTCATAGTAGTATCCCGCCCGCTTCATGAAGGTCGGAATCCGCTTCGGAATCTCGGCAGGATCGGACACGCCGATCGGAGCGATATACACACGACCGTTGACGATCCGGTGATCGATGCCGAGCGCCGGCGGCATCAGAAACGTCCGGGTGTTGTTCTGGGAAAGGGCCAGAAACCATGCCTCGTCCCAGATCAGGTCAAAGGGGTAGTGGGGTTCCGGATAATGCAGGCCATCGTAGTACCAGAGCTGACCGCTCTCATATTGGGAACGCTCCTGGTCATTAGTGGAAAAATGGTAATTATAGGGATACATGCGCTCCCACCCTTCGGTCCCCGGAATTTTCTGCACATCATGTGGATCGATAAACTTTGCAGCCATTTCTCGTCCTCCCTGAATTGAAGTTATGTTTCTCCATTCTGAACAATCTGCCCTGAGTTGCAAATAATCCGCCTTTGTTTCCCGTTGCCCCCCAACCGTCATGTCTCACGGTTCATTAGAGTCTAAACCATTTGGGTTCATCAAAACGTTCGGTAGTTCTCATGATCCGGCTTGCATAGTTGACTACATAGTTGCAGCACAGCTTGTTCGTGACACATCGAAAGTCCTGATTTTCCAGCATTTCCTGGATATCCCGGGGATCAAATCCGACCTCCACATAAAATCCCCCGACCGATTTAAGGCCAAGCTTATCGCACCGGGGTATGTACTCCTCAGAGATAAACCTTTCGTATTCATCCTCCCCGCCGGGGAGAATATCCCCATCCTGAGTAAAGATAATCGCCATATCTGCCCCCTGTTCTCTATTACTGGTTGGAAAACCTTTTCAGTTATTCATCAACGTACTGGAATGTTTATTAATACAGTGAATTGTAAAAATGGCGCCTGCGCGTAACAGCCCGTAAAAGGCCTACGCGGAAAACCATATTTTATTGTTGCAAAGTGACAGGTCGTGCGAGTCCGAAATGTTCTCTTATGGCTGAGATCAATATTATAGACAAAAGGCTCTTGTCAACGCTATTATTTTTATAATATCCATAAGATAAACTTATAAAATATCTGCGTCAGCGCCTGAATGCCCGGAAAACCACGACAACCCGCTGGCGGTCCCCTCGAATCTCCGGCGGGGATCCTCTTGAAGTCAGTGTCCTGAAAGAAAAAAGCCCTTGACAAGGAAGTCAAATTTATCCATAAGCCACAGTGCTAAGCCTCAGCGACCAGGGCTACGCGACGATCATGCATCCAGCGCCTGCCCGGGAGAAAACGTTAGCGATTTCGCCTGGTAACACGCCTCTCCATTGAATCGGGTTCGTACGGGATTATTCATGGCATTGTGAATGGTTTCATGGTTTGTTGTACCCTTGTTGAGCATATGACTAATAAGAAAGCCTTATAAAGCGGAGTGACAGGAGAACGTAAATTATGTCAGAAGACAGGATGACCGACTCTGGTTTATCAAAAGCAGAGAGATTATACCGGAACTACGGCGTCAGGGCAAAAGAGCTGAAGGAGCAGGGGCAAAAAGTCATTGCCTACATCTGCGCCCTTGTTCCGCTGGAGATCATCGCGGCGGCAGGCTTCATACCTCTGCGGATAAGGGGAGACGTCAATGAACCGATAACAAAAGGCGATGTCAATCTGGAGACAATCGCCTGCCCTTATGCAAGAAGCTGTTTTGACGTCTCCGTGAAGGGCAGATACAGCTTTTGCGATGGATTGGCAATCCCGCACAGTTGCGACAGCATTGCCAGAACTTACAGCGTCTGGCGGTATGTGCTCGGCTTCCCCTATTCCCATTTTGTAAATGTCCCCCATACCGCTACCGCTTCCTCTCTTGATTTTTTCAAGGCGGATATCGAAAACTTCCGCAAAAGTCTGGAGCAATTTGCGGATAAAAAAATATCCAACTCTGACCTGGCCCATTATGTTGAGCTGTACAACGAGAACAGACGAAAGGTAAGGGCCCTGTACGAGTTGAGAAGACAGGATCCGCCCCTGCTTGCCGGCTCGGAAATGACTAAGGTTCTGCTGGCATGTTTGAGCTTGCCGGTCCAGGAAGCGAATCAATTGCTCGATGAGGTGCATGAGGAAATCACCGGGAGAAGGGAAAACGGCATCAAAAAGCTGCCCCGGATAATGGTCTTCGGCAGTACGATAGACCATCCCGCCTTCATGAGTCTCATAGAAGAGAGCGGCGCCAATGTCGTTGTGGACAATCTCTGCATCGGGACAAGGGAATTCTGGCCGCAGACGCCGATCACGGCCAATCCCGTCGACGGCATCGCCGACCGTTATCTGAACAGGGTAAATTGCCCGCGTACCTGTAAAGAAAGCAAGGAAGGAGCGACCTTCAAAGACGATCTGGAAGCGAGATTCGGCGATATGGGCGCCCTGATCAGGGATTACGCGGTGGATGGGGTAATCCTCTACATCTACAAATACTGCGACCCCTTCGGTTTTGAAATCCCGGCAAGAAAGGCCTATCTCGAATCCCTGAACGTGCCGGTTCTTTATATTGAAGACGAGTATTCCGCGGGAACCATCGGCAGCTTGAGAACAAGGATTCAGGCGTTTCTCGAGGTAATGGAGTAATGCCGATTCACTTTGAGGGAGTGCTGACAAATGGCTGAAGAACAGGAAAAGGCGAAAAGAAAGACGGCTACAGAGGCAGCCGGCAGAATCGGGGGCATGGTAAAGTCAGCCATCGGCGGCGCGGCAAAGGCCAAGCAGGCCGGGAAGAAGACAGCCTACACCTTTATAAGCTCCAGTTACGATGAGATAATCCGGGCAATGGACATAGTCCCCGTCTGGACGGAAAATTATGCCGGCATCTGCGGCGTCAAGCGCGACGTCAACAGATTTCTGGAAAGGGCGGAGTCTTTGGGACTTTCCCGCTCTTTATGCACGTATGCGCTGTGCGGGCTCGGCTTTGACCATATGCGCGAGGAGCTCGGCGGCATGCCCCCCAATGCCCCCTGGGGCGGACAGACCAGGCCCGACATGATGCTTTCGAGCGGCCAGATCCTGTGCGACCCGAGAAACAAGTGGTATCAGGCCGCGCAGCAGTTCATGCCGGACGTCCCCGTTTATAACGTTGACCTGCCGTGGCCGCTGTACGAGGATAATGTTGAGGTGGCCGACGTAGCCGGCTACTACATAAAGCATATCATGGAGGAGTTGCACGGACTGATCGATTTTCTGGAGAAGCAGACGGGCAAGAAGATGGACTACGGCCGGCTCGGTGAAATCGTTGCTTTAAGCGAACGCACCTGGGATTTAATCTGGAATACCTATGAACTCAGGAGGGCCGTGCCGACCCCGATGGACACAGGCGACGCGATGAACACGATGGTTCCCATGGTGTTCATGATGGGAACGCAGGAGGCGTATGATTTTTATCTTGACCTGCACCGGGAGCTGAAGGAGAGGATTGCCCGCAAAGAGGGCGTCGTCGAGGATGAAAAATACCGGCTGCTCTGGGGCGGCGGGCTGCCTTCCTGGTTTGCGCTGAATGATTTCAATTATTTTAACAGCAAGGGGGCGGTATTCCCGGCGGAGACGACCTATAGAATGATCGAACCCATCGACAGGCTGAATATCCCCAAGACCAGCGACCCCGTTGAGCGACTCGCCTGGCGATGGCTCCGCTACTGGACATACTGGTACGACAAGGCAAAAAAGCGCCCCGGATCGGAACCGGATGTCGAACGGTTGATCCAGTATATTGAAGATTACAAGATTGACGGCATTGTCATGCACGAGGCCTTTTCCTGCCGAACCTGGCATCTGGGGCTGATCTGGCAATTGAACCAGTTGAAAAAGATCTACCGGCCGATTCCGGTTTTGAGCCTCGGCAAAAAAGTCGGCAGAGAGCACCCTTCCCTGATCCTGGAAAGCGACATCGTCGACATGAGCTCCTACTCCGAGGTGGAAACCCGAAGCAAGATAGACGTCTTTATCGAGACGCTGGAATCGCTGAGGGCAAATAAAGAGGCATCGTGACGGAAAGCAAAGCTTCATGTTCGCAATATTTTGCCGGCATCGATATCGGCTCCACCATGACCAAGGCAGTGATAGTCAACGGGGGAATAGTTTGCTCGGTAATCGGCGCGACCGGCCCGGAACAGAGGAGACTGGCAGGCGAGGTGATGCAGGAAGCCCTGGATAAGGCCGGCCTTTCCTTTGACCAAATAAGCTATCTGGTTGCAACCGGTTATGGCAGAATTAACGTGCCTTTTGCAGACAGGCAGATAACGGAAATATCCTGTCACGCCAAAGGGGTAAACAGCCTTTTCCCGCAGGCGAGAACGATAATCGATATCGGCGGCCAGGATGTCAAGGGAATCAAGATAGACGCCAAAGGGAAACCCGTCGATTTTGTGATGAACGACAAGTGCGCAGCCGGCACGGGCCGCTTTCTGGAAGTTATTGCCGGGACGCTGGGGCTGGCTCTGGGCGATCTGGGAAAAACCGCCGCAGAAAGTAAAAATCCTGCCCGGATAAGCAGTTTGTGCACCGTTTTTGCCGCGCAGGAGGTGGCGTCCCGCCTGTCCGAAGGAACCTCTCTGGGCGATCTGGTCGCCGGCATCCACCACTCCGTGGCGGAACGCATTCTCCGGACAGTCAGCCGGCTTTCGCTGGCAAGAGAGGTTGTCGTTACCGGCGGCGGGGCCAAAAACGGGCATCTGGTAAAGACGCTTGGAGATAAACTGGGCTACGAATTACTGGTTCCCCCGGAACCTCTCTCAACCGGAGCCATCGGCGCGGCGCTGCTGGGAAAAGACAGGTTTATGAACGCCCAGTCCGGCTTTCATTCGACGCCTGCCGGGCAACTGCCGGCAAGACCCCGCAATTGGGGTGAAGTGACGTTTTTCAGTTAGCTTTGGGGAAGGGAAACCCGGATGATGCAGTACGCCGCCGGCATTGATATAGGGGCATGTTTTTCAAAAGCGGTGGTCGTATCCAACGGCAGAATATTGTCCCGGCACATAATCCCCTCGGGTGGAAGCTACGAACTTGCCGCAGGCATGGTCATGGAAGCCGCATTGAAGAAAGCGGAACTGTCCCGCGACGATCTCGCTTATGTAGTTGCCACCGGTGGCGGGGCAACAAATGTCCCCTTCGCGGACAAGACCTCTTCGGATATTTTATGCCAGGGACGGGCGGTTTCCCTTCTGCATCCCTCGGTGCGAACGATTGTTGACGTAGGAGACCTTTCCAGCAAGGTCTCCCGGATTGACCAGAACGGAAAAACCGCCGCTTTCTTGTTGAGCGGCAAATGCGCCGGCGGGAGCGCCCGGATACTGCAGGTGATTGCACGCGTATTGCAGGTCAAGATCGGTGAAATCGGCCCCCTGTCGCTGACCTCGCAAAACCCGGTCAAATTCAATACGCAGTGCGCCGTGTTCGCAGAAACAGAAGCTGTATCGAGGATTGCGGAGGGTCTGGCCAGGGAAGACCTGCTGGCAGGCATCCATCTGGCCCTGGCGTCCCAGCTCTATACCCTCGCGGAGCGCATCGGCGTCGAGCAGGACTGCGCATTGATCGGGGGCGGGGCCATGGATATCGGTCTGGTCAAGGCGATCGAAGAGATCGCGGAGCATGAATTTATTGTCCCCGCCGAGCCCCAAATCATGGCGGCTTATGGCGCGGCCATCATCGCAGGAGAGAATGTCGCTTAGAATATAAAAAAGGGAGAAATGGACAAGGAGGTCAAGATGACAACAAGCAAATGGATGCACGCAGGAACGGTCTTAAAAATGAATGCCTGCAACTACCCGGACAAACTCGGCTGGCAGGACAAGAATCATGAGTTTTCGTTCGGGGCATGGAACGAACGGGCCTGCCGTCTGGCCAACGGTTTAAAAAATGTCGGCGCCGGATATCAGGAAAGGGTGGCCATTCTTGCCTACAACCGGGGCGAGTGGATGGATATCTACGCCGGCACAGCCAAGGGCGGCCAGATAATGGTGCCCCTGATGTTCCGGCTTTCGGCGCCGGAAATCCTGTTTATAGTTAACCACTCCGAGGCCAGGGCGCTGATCGTCGAAGAACCTTTTGTCAAAATAATCGACGGGATAAAAGACCAGTTGACAATCCCGAAAGACGCTTACATCTACCTCGGCGAAGGGGAAACCCCCGCCGGCTATGTCGGCTTCGAGGAGCTATTGAAAAAATCGTCCCCGGAGGAGCCGGATGTGATGGTTGACAGTGACGATGTCTGGACATTCATGTACACCTCGGGGACCACCGGCCGCCCGAAGGGGGTGCTGAAAACGCACGAAAGCTACCATGCCCAGTACCTGCTCGACATCGCCAACCGCCATGTGCTCCCCACGGACAAGGTGATGCTCGTCATGCCGATGTGTCATGTAAATTCAATATTTTATTCATTCCCCTACACAATCCTGACGGCGCCGGTATTCATTTACAACATGGTCAGCTTTGATCCGGAGGACCTGCTGAGAACCATTGAAAAGTACAAAATCACGTTCACTTCGCTGGTGCCCACCCACTACATCATGCTGCTTGCCCTGCCGGAAGAGAAAAAGCGAAGCTTTGACGTTTCGTCCATCCGGCAGCTTTTGGTCTCATCGGCCCCGGCCAGAAAAGAGCTTAAAGTAGCCATCATGGATTATTTCAAGAACTCCGAACTCTGGGAAGCCTACGGCACCACAGAGGGCGGTCTGATTACCTACCTGCGGCCCGAGGATCAGTTGAAAAAGCTGGGGTCAATCGGCAAGGAGATTTTCGGCATCGACCGGATCAGAATACTCGATGAGGAGAGAAATCCCGTCCCGGAAGGAGAGGCAGGCGAGATATTCTACCGCACCCCGATGCTGTTCAAGGAGTACTGGAAGGAACCGGAGAAGTCGAAAGACGCCTTTCTCGGGGAGTGGTCATCGGCCGGAGACATGGGCCGGCGGGATGAAGACGGCTATTACTATCTCGTGGACCGGAAGGCCAACATGATCATTACCGGCGGCGAAAACGTCTTCCCTTCCGAGGTGGAGAACGTGGTTGGCGGCCACCCGGCGGTCAAGGATGTCGCCGTAATCGGCGTGCCGGACGAAAAATGGGGAGAAACCATCAAGGCGATCATCATTCTGAAGGCAGGATATGAGGCAGGCGGGGGCCTGGCCCGGGAGATCATTGATTTTACCAAGGAAAAAATCGCCGGGTACAAGAGGCCTAAAACGGTTGATTTCATAAAGGACGAGGAAATGCCCCGCACGGGAACGGGAAAGATTCTGCACCGGATTCTCCGCAGCCGTTATGGGACATGGAGCGATCAAAAGTAGAACTACAAAAAAGGAGACAACTGACATGAATGAGTTACTGCTGGACAGTCCAGAGAAAAAGATGCTGCTTCTCGGCAATGAGGCCATTGTCCGGGGCGCAATCGAGGCGGGCGTCGCGGTTGCAACCTGTTACCCCGGCACTCCCTCTTCGGAGATCGGAGATACCTTTTTTAAAATCCAGAAGGAATCCGGCGTCTATTTCGAATACGCCATTAATGAAAAGGTTGCGATGGAGGTTGCCGCAGCGGCAGCCCTGGCAGGGGTGCGGGCAATCTGCAGCATGAAGCATGTCGGCGTGAATGTTGCCGCCGATTTCCTGATGTCGCTTGCCTACGAAGGGGTAAAGGGCGGCTTCGTCCTTGTCTCGGCGGACGACCCCTCGATGTTCTCCAGCCAGAACGAACAGGATAACCGGATTTATGGAAAATTCTCCGGCCTGCCCGTCCTGGAGCCGTCCTCCATCGCCGAAGCCAAGGAAATGACCCGCTACGCCTTTGACCTTTCCGAAATGCTTCAGGAACCGGTAATCCTGAGAACCACCACGCGCATCAATCATTCCACCGGCGTGGTTGCGCTGGGGCCAATCGCCAGGAAGAATCATCTGGGAACTTTCCCCAAGGAACCCCTGAGAAACACCCTCATCCCGAGCGTTTCCACCAAACTGCACAAGCTCCTGCTCGCCAATTACGATAAGGCCGCCGGACAATCCGACACATCCCCGTACAATTTTGTTTCCGGCGAGGGAAAGTGGGGGATAATCACCAGCGGCGTAAGCTTCAATTACGTAACCGATGCGTTGCAGGATCTCGACCTGACGTCCCGGGTGGGCGTTCTGCGAATCGGGTTTTCCCATCCCCTGCCCGACAAGCTGATCAAGGATTTTATCGCCAAATGCGATAAGATTCTGATAGTCGAAGAGCTGGAACCCTATCTGGAAGAAGGGGTGAAGGTCAAGGCCCAGGAAATCGGCAGCACTATCCCGATCAAGGGGAAGGGCGAGGGACTGTTTTCCAGGGCCTATGAATTCAGCCCCAGCATGGTGCGCAAGGTTATCGCTTCCTATTTCGGGGTGGAATGCCCAGGCAAGGAGGCCTTGAGCATCGACGTCCCCAATATTCCCCAGCGCCCCCCCAATCTGTGCGCAGGCTGCCCCCATCGGGCAACCTATGCCGCCATGCGCCTGGCCTGCGGAGACGAACCGATTTATACCAACGATATCGGCTGTTACACGCTGGGGGTGCTCCCCCCCTTAAGCATGTCGGATGTGTCCATCTGCATGGGGGCAAGCATCGGCATGGGCGCCGGTCTTGGCACAGCGACCGGCAGGAAGGTCGTATCCTTCATCGGGGATTCCACCTTCTTTCATGGGGGAATCCCGGGCCTTATCAATGCCCTGCATAACGGCCACGACCAGACGGTTGTGATAATGGATAACGGAACAACCTCGATGACCGGCTTTCAGCCTGATCCGGGAACAGCCATGGAAAACATGGGATTCAATAACATGAGCGTTTCGATTGAGGCCCTGGTAAACGGCATCGGGGTCAAGCATGTGACCGTCGTCAAACCGTTCAAGTTCAAGAAGACGGTGGAACAAATCAGGGAGGCAGTCGCCTTCAAGGGGCTTTCCGTAATAATTTCCAGGGAAATATGCCCCATGTATGAAAAAACCTTTAAAAAGCAGGAGAAACGCTCATACTTCGTTGACCACGGCAAATGCAAGAATCATCGCGTTTGCCTGAATACGCTGGCCTGTCCCGCGTTCTATCTGAAGGGAGAGCAGGTGGAAATCGATGACTCAAGCTGCATCGGCTGTACGCTCTGCGTTCAGGTATGCCCGGAAAATGCGATAAGACTCAAGAAGATAGGAGAATGATAATGGACATGATAAGAATTGTCATTGTTGCGGTGGGCGGTCAGGGAAATCTCCTCGCCTCTCACCTTCTGGGAGAGGCGGCCCTGGCGCACGAGGTGCCTGTGCAGATCAGTGAAATCCACGGCATGGCGCAAAGAGGCGGGGTCGTCGAATCCTCCATCCTGCTGGGGAAAGCGCGAAGCAATATAATTTCCCCCGGCGAAGCGGATATCCTGGTTGGCTTTGAACCGTTGGAAACTCTCAGAGCCATTGGGAAATGCAATAAAGACTCACTGGTAATTTCCAACACCGCCCCCCTGCCTCCCTTCACCGTGGCAATCGGCATGGGCGTCTATCCGCCGGTCGAGGAAACCGTGGAGCTGATTCGGGCGAAGGTCAGCAAAAATATCTCCTTCGATGCCTCAAGCCTGGCCCGGCAGGCAGGGACCCTGTTGAGCCTGAACATGGTAATGCTGGGGGCTCTGGCCGGAACCGGCATGATCCCCATCTCGGCGGACATGCTGAAGCAGACTATCGGCGAAAAAACAAAGAAGGCCTTTCTCGAAATGAACCTCAAGGCCTTTGATCTGGGATATTCCGTAAGCGCCGGGGCTGTTAATTAACGACAAATACGGAGGCGGGTTTCAGGCCCGCCTCCGCCGCCAAGGAGGAGAGAAAGTGAATTTCGCAACTTTTTCAGGACTGAACGCAAGCAAATTTCCAGAAAGAGAATTCATTATCGAGAGTTATCCTTCCCGGAATTTCCGGAGAAGCTTTACCTGGAGGCATTACAACGACCAGGCGAACAGACTCGCCAATTATTTGATGAAAAACTGCGGCATCGAAAAAGGCGACATCGTCCTGCACCTGATGATGAACTCGATAGAATGGCACGCAAGCTACATCGGAGTGTTGAAGACCGGGACGACGGTAACCCCCTTGAATTACCGTTTTGCGAGCGGCGATATCAAGTATGCAGCCGATGTCACCAAATGCAAGGTTTTCATCTTCGATGAGGTTTTCCTCCCCAAAATTCAGCCCCTCCTGCAAGAGATGACCTACTGCAAATATTTCATCTGTCTCGGCGACAATGTCCCCCCGGGAATGATCTCCTTCAGGGAAATTGTTGAAAAGGGAAACAACGCAGAGGTTTGTGCAGAAACGGCTGACGACGACATGGCGGAACTGATGTTCACCTCCGGCACTACGGGGGCGCCGAAGCCGGTATCCCACACCCATAAGAGTCTCTTCTTTACGGGAGTAGGAAACGGCCTTTCTTTAAATGACGGCTACTACAGCGTTTATCTCACGCCTCATCCTTTTTATCACAGCGGTTCGCTATTCCACTCTTTTCCTGCTTACATCGCCGCAGGCAAGATACTGATGCCGATGGAATTTCAGCCGGAGCATTACATAAGATCGCTGGCAGAAGAAAAATGCACGGGGGGCTTCAATACCGTTCCCACATGGTCGGACATGATCAACGCCATCAAGGCGGGGAAAATTGACCTTAAAGACTATGATCTTTCTGCTTTGAAACATATAGAACTGGGCGCCCAGCCGGTGCCTCACGTTCTTCTGGAAGACTCCAAAAGGATCTTCCCCAATATCAGGTTTGGCATTACCTATGGAATAACAGAGGGAGGGGGCGGGTTCACTGCGCTCTGCCAGGACGAGCATCTTTTAGAGAAGCCGGGCTCTATCGGCAAGGCTACAGCCTTTATGGAGATCAGAATTGTTGACAGTAACGACAAGGAGGTTCCGCCGGGAGTAATCGGCGAGCTTCACCTCAAGGGGCCCCGCCTGATGAAAGAGTACGCCTTCAATCCTGAGATGACGGCAAAAACCATTGTTGACGGCTGGCTGCATACCGGCGACCTTGCCTACAAAGATGAGGAAGGCTTCATTTTCTTCGCCGACCGGGCCAAGGACCTCATCATCCGGGGGGGAGAAAACATCTTTCCCGTCGAGATCGAAGATTTTCTGCGGCGGCATCCGAAGGTGCGGGACGTGGCAGTTATGGGCTTCCCCCATGCCCGGCTTGTGGAAATCGTCTTTGCCGTGATCCAGGCCAAAGACGGAGAGACGCTGACCGAAGAAGAGATACTCGATTTCTGCAAAAAAAGTGATTTTGCGAAATACAAATGGCCGGAAAAGATCATCTTCGCCCCTGTTCCCCGGAATCCGTCCGGCAAGATTGAGAAACCCAAGTTACGCGATTTTTATGTAAAACCGGCCAAGGACGCATTGGCTGCGGAATTTAAAAAAAGGGGATGAACCACCGGATTCCTGTTATCTTTTACTGTATTGTCGAGGACGCCTCCGGCAGACCCGGCCAGTACCCCGATTTGACGTGACAAGGTGGCATGATTTTGGTGGAGATCAGATCGTGAAAAAATATTTTTTAATTGGGATCGCTTTAGTTATCATGACCGGAATTGCAGATGCTTCCGCACGGTCCCTTCCCCGGATGATCATCTCTGTTGAAAATACGGATGACCACTTTCAAAGTGTTGCCGTCAAGAGTTTTGCCGATGAATTAAAGGAAAAACTTGCCGGACGGATTGATGTTCAATTTTTTTCCAACGCCCGTCTCTTCAGGGATAAAGATGTTGTCCAGGCCCTGGCTCAGGACAAACTTGAGATGGCTGTTCCCGGAACCTGGAATGTCACTCAAATCGAACCGAATGTCGGGGTTTTTTTGCTTCCCGTTTTCTATGGCAGACCGGCCGAGGCCAATTACAATGTTCTGGAAAGCGCTGTCGGAAAAAGCATCAACCGGCAGCTTGAAGACCATCTCCAGATAAAGGTGCTCGGCCGGTGGCTTGATCTAGGCCATGCCCATATTTTCGGGATCAATAAGAAAATTTCCACCCCCGAGGATATTGAAGGTCTCCGTGTGAGGGTGGCTGGCGGCGCCGCCAATGAATTGAGGATAAAGGCGTTGGGCGGAAAGCCGCTGATTGTGCCATGGCCGGACCTTCCTGAATATATGGAGCGAGGCCGGGTGGATGCGGTATTAACCAGTTATGAAACGATCCAGAGCGCCCGGCTCTGGGAGCGGGGGATCAAGTTCGCGTTTGAAGACAATGAATATTTTCCCCAATACATTCCCATGATCCGTTTATCTTTCTGGAACAAATTATCACCGCCGCTCCAACGAATTGTAACAGAAACATGGGAGAAGCATATCGGCGCGTCCCGTAAACAGGCGGCGGAAGCCCAAATCAGGGCGAAAGGCAAGCTTGTCCAAAATGGCGTTGAAGTTGTTATTCCCGCCCCCCAGCTAATTGAAAAATGGCGAAAAATATTAATGTCCCGGCAAAGTGATTTTGTCCGGGAGATGAAGATAGACCCCGCAATAGTCAAGCAGATTGATGACATTTTTAGAAAATAGCAGGCACTATGGCGCCACAGATCCCCCAAGACCGCTTGTTCATTCCGACCATTGTCCTGATCTGTCTTATTGCCCTAATTTTTTCGGGATTGAGCATCTTTTCAATTTTACAAAACAAAAATATCTATTTGAATGAGGCCCGCACCAAATCAAAAGCGCAAGCGCAGTTGCTGGGCGAAAATGCCTCGAGTCTGATTTATAATGTTGACGTGACGCTGTTACTGATTCGCTCAATGGTCAAAAATCAGCCTGTCCCAAAAGGTAAACTTCCCGTCTCGATTGACTATTTTATCAAATCTCAATCAAGGTTTCTGCCGCAAATAAATAATATTGTTTTTCTAAATTCCCGGGAAGAAGTCTCTTACCGTTCCGAAAAATTGCAAAATTTTGAGTTGCCACCTTTCGAAGAACACCGTGATTCCTGGGTTGATTTTTCTATCAGGGCTGTCTTTGCCGCCAATAAGGAGGCAAGAATTCTGATAAGTCGTCGGGTTGAAAATCAGAATGGCGAATTTGCCGGCGTTCTGGCGGCCGTCATGGACCCAATTGTTTTCTATAATCAGTACGCTGACTATCTGAATATCGATATTGATGCGATTGCGCTGTTCGACATGAAAGGAACGATCATTACAAGCTGGATTAACCACAGTAATGTCTCACAAAAATTCCTCGGGACAAACATTCGAACCATCCCGTCCTTTTCAGCGTTAAAGCAAAACATTGCGAGCGGCGGTGGGCGTAGAACCCACGAAGACGCCGATACGATTATTTCCACGTTTCAATTATCCGGTTTTCCTTTTCAAATCGCAGTTTCCTACAGCAAGAAAACCGTCCTGCAGAAATGGCGGCGGGAAGCGACCTTCAGTATTATAATAATAGGCGTAACCGTTTTACTGTTGATATTAACAATCGCCTTGAGCTTTCAGCAGAGAAAACGGCGCAAACAGGCCGAACGGGAAATTGTGCAATATCAGAATCACCTCGAAGAAACCGTCGAAAAACGGACGCAGGAATTGTCGGAAACAAACAAGGAGCTGCACAAAACAAACGATGATCTCAACAAGGCGCTCCTTGAAGTCAAGACCTTGAGCGGCATGCTGCCGATTTGCTCCTATTGTAAAAAAATCAGGGATGACAAGGGCTATTGGAACCAGCTCGAATCCTACATTCACGAACACTCCGATGCCCAGTTCAGCCACGGCATCTGCCCGGAGTGCACCCGGAAATATTATCCGGAGATTTACAACAGAGAAAAAACAAGCTGAAAACAACCGTTTTCTTTAATCCGCGCCAGTTGTATTCAGATCGACGGGATCGTCATCGAGAACGATTACGTGGGCAAATTTGCGCCCGATGACAACCGGAATGATCGTTTTGTTGCGCCCGGCAAACTCGCGCAGACCAAAATAGCGATCCGCTGAATTGGTAAAGCGCATGATCGTCAGAAAAAACCGGAGCATCATGCGGCGGAAAAGCCGTAACGAAGAGTCGATCAGAATCTCCTCCTCGCCAATCTGGATGGTCCAGCGCTTCTCATTCAGCCGGATGAGGCCCTTCCCCTTGAGCGTACGCAGCAATGCGGGGACATCGGGTCTCTGCATGTAGCCATAGCGGGCATTGATCGCTACGGTATTCACGCCAAGCGGGATCACGTCAAAGCGCTCCGCTTTGGGAACGACCGGCCTGCTCAACTGGGAGACGTTCAGCAGAATGATGTGCTTGGGCATCGCGCCGTTGCGCCGGATATAGATTCGCAGCCCTATTGGACAAGGGTCTTCAGGCGACAGAACGGGCCTTGAGGTCATGAAAACGACGGCCCGCTCAACCTGGGCGATGCTGCGCATGCCGAACTGGGTGCGCAGATGCGGGCTTTCGGTCATCTGCCGCTTCAATTCCAGGTAGCGCTGGATGGGAACATTCAGAAACTCGGAGAAGGCCCGTGCCAATTGGGCTCTGCCCCACTGCCAGCTTTTCATCAGATAAAAGATAAACAGGGCAATCACAATCGGAACGAAGCCGCCGGCAAAAAACTTCAGCGTATTTGCCGAAAAGAAGGAAAGTTCTATCAGCAAAAACAAAAGGCAGACCGGGCCGATAAAGCGCCTTTTCCATCCCCACCCCCGCGCCACGAAATAAAAGATGAACGAGGTTATGGCCATCGTTCCGGTGACCGCAATCCCGTATGCCGCCGCAAGCCCGCTCGACGTCCGGAAGCCGATCACCAGCAGCAGGCAGCTGGCAAGGAGGAGCCAGTTCACCGCGGGGATGTAGATCTGCCCTTCGATTTCAGCCGACGTGAAGACAATGTTGATACGCGGGAAAAAACCCAGGACAATTCCCTGCCTCGTCATGCTGAAAGCGCCCGAAATCAGCGCCTGCGATGCGATCACCGTGGCCATTGTTGCCAACGCAACAACCAGATAAATGACCGGATCGTACTGCGGGAAGAGGGCATAGAAGAGATGGTCGTTGGAAATGGGCGCGCTGTCGAGCAGGCGCGCCCCCTGGCCGAAATAGTTTAACAGCAGGCAGGGAAAAACAAACGAGTACCAGGAAAACTGGACCGCCCTGCGTCCGAAATGCCCCACATCGGCAAAGAGGGCCTCGACGCCGGTGATGGCAAGCACAATCGCCCCGAGTACAAAGACCACCTTGATCCCGTGGGCATGGATAAATTGTATTGCATAAAGCGGATTTACCGACAGCAGCACGACGGGATGGGCGATGATCCAGACGAGCCCGGCGGCGCCGATAGTGATGAACCAGACGATCATGATCGGGCCGAAGATTCTGCCAACGCGCTCCGTGCCGCGGCTCTGAAACAGAAAAAGCAACAGGAGGGTGATCACGGTCAGCCAGATGACGGCAGGTTTGAAGGCGGCCGTTATCACCTCCAGCCCCTCATAGGCCGACAGCACCGAGATCGCCGGCGTTATGATGCCATCGCCGTAAAGAGTGGCTGCGCCGATCATGACGGCAGTGGTCACTAACCACATAAACCTTTTGGACCTTGCTTTTCTGGTATTTTGCTCCCGGATGATCCCGAGCAGGGCGAAGATGCCCCCCTCGCCGTGAAAATCGGCGCGCAGCACCAGAAGGACGTACTTGAGGCACACGATAAGAAGCAGCGTCCAGAAAACCAGTGACAGCACTCCCAGGACATTTTCGAGGTTGCGCGCCAGCGGGTGCGCCCCGAAAAAAGTCTGTTTAATGGCATATAACGGGCTCGTCCCAATATCGCCGTACACCACCCCCAGCGCGGCAATGCCCAGCGCCAGCAGGCTCGTCTTTTGGGGAACGCCGCCCTCAACGTCTGTTGCTGTGGGAGAAGAACTCAAATCGACAACCTTCCTTCATGCCTGATCTTTTTCAGGCCGGGCACTTATAGAAAGAAGGCAGGGACGTGTCAAGAGAAATCGGTCCAGGTTTTCCGAACCGCATGGGAGGATTGACGTTATAGATCCGCACCGAGAGGCGCCAGCCCCCTTCTCGGCGATGTAAGGCATTGCAGATGATTGACGTATAGTTTATTGAAGCCGGCGAGGGAGGTCGGCTGGATTTTGTAGCAGAGTTCGACCCGTAATGCCCAGCCCAAAAGACATGTGCTGGCCATTGACAACACCTACGAGACAGCACCTATGGTGGATGAATCATTCTAATGATTTGCGTTTGAAATGATTGATCTAACGCTTGGCTCACCAGCGGCCGGAGCGTAGCGAAGGCCGTCTGGTGCAGCCGAATGTTAGGCCCCTCTCCAAGAAGAATAGGCCTTCTGTTACTCCGATTCGTGATCGGTCGGCAATGGGGCAAGACCCAGTTCTTTCAGAAACTCGTTGTGCTTCGCCGTTGATTCACGAATTTCCTTCTCGATCTCGACCAAGTGCTTATGCGTGGCCGACAGGTCGATCTCCGGTTCCGACTCGGCTGTGCTGACGTAGCGCGAAATGTTCAGGTTGTAGTCGTTCTCTTTGATCTCTTCCATCTCGACCCGCCGGGCATAGCGCTCGATCTTCTCCGGACGCTGCTGGTAGGTGTCGATGATCTTCTTGATATGCCCGGGGTTCATATAGTTCTGCCGCTTGCCCTTCTCAAAGTACTCGGCGGCGTTGATGAACAGCACATCATCCGGCTTCTTGCACTTCTTGAGCACGAGAATGCACACCGGAATACCCGTCGAGTAGAACAGATTGGCCGGCAGGCCGATCACCGTGTCGATGTGCCCGTCGTCGAGCAGCTTCCTGCGGATCTCCGCCTCCTTGCCGCCGCGGAACAGCACGCCGTGGGGCAGGATGATGGCCATCACGCCCTCATCCTTGAGGTAGTGAAACCCGTGCAGCAGAAAGGCGAAGTCGGCCGCGCTTTTCGGCGCCAGCCCGTGGTTCTTGAACCGCATGTCTTCGCCGAGGGCCTCGTTCGGGTCCCAGCGGTAGCTGAACGGCGGGTTAGCGACCACCGCGTCGAATGTCGGCTTCTTGGCCGGGTTTTGCTCGCGGAGCATGTCCCAGTCGTTGGTCAGCGAATCGCCGTGGTAGATATCGAACTCCGAATCCTTTACCCCGTGAAGCAGCATGTTCATGCGACACAGGTTGTAGGTGGTGATGTTCTTCTCCTGGCCGTAGATCATGCCGACGCTACCGCCAGCATTGACCACGCGGTTGCGGACGTTCAGCAACAGCGACCCCGACCCGCAGGCAAAGTCCAGCACGCTTGCCAGCTTCTTCCGGGGGCCGGTCTCGGGGTCCTGGCCGTCGAGGGTGACGATGGCAGACAGGATGTCGCTGATGCGCTGGGGCGTATAGAACTCCCCGGCCTTCTTGCCCGACCCGGCGGCGAATTGGCCGATCAGGTATTCGTAGGCGTCGCCCAGCGTGTCGGAATCGGTCGAGAACTCCGCCAGTCCCTCGGCGATTTTCTGGATGATCGTGCAGAGTTTGTCGTTGCGGGCCTGGTAGGTCTTGCCCAGCTTCTCCGAGCCGAGGTTGATCTCCGAGAACAGCCCGGAGAAGGTGCTCTCGAATGATTCGTTCTCGATGTACTTGAACCCCTCCTGCAGCGTGTTCAGCAGTTCCTTGTGCTGTGTCCGGGCCATGTTGGCGATATTCGCCCACAGATGATTTGGCTTGATGACGTAGTGGGCCTTGCGGCGCATCTGTTTTTCGAACGCGGCGATGTCGCCGGGGTTGTCGTCGTACCACACCGACAACGACGTCCGGCCGCCGTTGCCTATGGCGTTCGGATCAGGATAGTCCCGTCCCAGTTCCTTCCGTGCCGCCTGCTCGTAATTGTCCGAGAGATAGCGCAGGAATAGGAACGCCAGCATGTAATCGCGAAAGTCGTCCGCGTTCATGGCCCCGCGCAGTTGGTCGGCGATGTTCCAGAGGGTTTTGCCCAGTTGTTTCTGGCCGTTTTCAGTCATGTCGCCTCTTGATTCTTGTCGTTCTTGTTGAATAATTCGGGGTTGAACGGGTAGCGCTCGATAAACTCGTGCAGGATGCGACGAAAGTGCTCCTTGTTCTCGTCCATCATCTCGCGCGGCTCATATAGCGAGTAGTTGCCGTGGCTCAGAAGGTTTACGATTCGGGTGTGCAGGACGCCGTCGATGTCGTCCTCGTGTTGTCTGATGCAGTCGGAAAAGTTCGCGTGACCGTGAAAGCTGGCCGTCTTTTCCATGATCGCGCGGAGCATGTTGAAGTGATGGGTGTAGAGTTTTCCGCTGCGCTCCGCCGTGTAAAGTTCGGCCAGTGCGGCCACGTGATGGAAGAACGGCGTGTCTCCGGTGTTGCGGAGCACATAACCGCCGGCCGCGCGGGCCCGGCACAGGAAATACTTGTTGGCATGTTTCAACTCGTGGAACAGCACGTTAAAAAACAACGTGTGGTGCGTCGAGATAACCGTCTTCAGCGTGCTGTCCTCTCTCTTAAGCATCCTCGCCAGATGCGTTGCCACGGCGATGGCGTTTTGCTCGTCCAGTGACGAAATCGGGTCATCGATATAGATGTATTTCACCCAGTCGTACGCCTCGGCCCCGTCAAGAGCCAGTTGCACGATGGCCAGGAAGAAGCACCAGATAAAGATGTTTTCTTCGCCGCGCGAAACCTTGATGCCGTCACCGGTTTCGCTTGTGGCGTCTTCGCCTTCGCCGGTTGTAATAGTGCGGGAGAAGCTCACTTTCCAATCTTCCGTATCGATCCTGAAATCGAAGTCGGCGTAGCGATTCAGCAATGGGCGGATGCGGGTATCCATCTCTAACTCTTTAAGGCCTTTAAAGAACTGCGAATCGGCGTTGAGTTGCAGGCTGCGCTCGCTATCGCCCTCCAGGTCGTTGTCCCAGGTGAACAGGTCTTCGGTGAAGGCGTTGAAGTAGAGCGTGTCGCGCTTGTCCACATCTTCAGCGTCCTTGCCAAGGTTCTTGAACGCCGTGGACAGACGCGTCTTGCCCACGCCGTTGTAGGCGTAGAGCAGGATGAACTTTTTGTTCTCCAACTCATCGCGCAGGTGTTGGGCCAGCGCAGGCAGGTCGGTGAAGGATACAGGTTCAGCCATGGCCTACTGGCCCTCCGGCACGGGGAAGAGCTGCTGCATCAGGCCGCGCTTGTGAGTCTTGAGGGTTTCGATTTTTGCCGCCTGGGCGGTGATCAGGCTGTCGAGGGCAGTGAGGCAGTCGGCGATCTTTTGTTGCTCGGCGGGAGTTGGAAGCGGAAGCTTAACTCGCCCCAACATTGGCAATGAAAGTACGGTTTGTGATGTACCTACGCTGTACTTTCCGACAGCCGCCTGGTAATGAGCAAGCAATTCGATGAAAAACTTGTTTGAGCCATCAACTACACGGAACACTGGATAATACGTGCTGATGATTCCAGTAATACCAAGATCATTCTCGTTGAAGTAAAATCGTCGATCGTCTGCCCGACTTCGATACGTAATGTAATTTGGTGGGATGATATTGAATCCAACGTTATCCCGGCCCGTGATCCTTCCCTCGCCGTAGTAATCTTTTTGCCTGATCAGACCTCTTCGCGCTGAAGTTAATACTTCATATTGATCTTGCACCGTGGATTTTTCGCGATACTCTTCGAACACTTTTGATAACTTTACTGACTTCCACTCCCGTCCCTTATGGAACTCGGGGAAGCGGAGGCGGGGTTGGGTTTCGCCGGGCTGGGGGAAGAGTTGCTGCATGAGGCCGCGCTTGTGGCCGCGCAGGGCCGCCAGCTTCCGCCCCTCCGCCGCGATCAACCCGTCCAGCGAACCCAGACACTCGGCGATCTTTTGTTGCTCTTGGTTCGTCGGTGGGATTGGGAGTGAAACAGGCGAGATGCGGTTTGCTGAGATGCCGTAGACCTTCGCGCCCTGGGATTCTCTTCGTATCCCTGCCCGTACCGCTGGGGACTGAAACAGGTGTCCGCCGAAGCCTACGATCGGCACACTTCCGTGCCGTGTCGCGAGAATAGTGTGCGTTCCGGCTACGACCCGTTGCCCATCAAGTGAAACGACCTCGATCGCCTTTCCCACATCATTAAGGTCTTCGGAAGCATCCGCCAAAATGATATCGCCTTCTTCGCAGTCATCCCCTTCCTCAAATGCGTCCACCGATACTTCCGGATTGATGAACGGCACATACTCGTTTTCAACACGGAATAGTGGCTTGAATTTGATGTGGATATCGCCGTAGTGGATATTCCTGATCGTCCCTGCTTCGTAGTTAAGTTTGTCCCGAGAAAGCGTGTTGGTGCGCTTGAAACCATAGAGATCAGAAAGTTGTGGTGTTTGCCAACCTTCGCCATCCCTGAACTCCGGAAACCGCAGTTTCGGCGTCAATGTGCGTTTGCCTTTTTGTTTCATGCATTTTCCAATCTGTCCGGATTCTTCAACGCCTTCTTCTCTTCTGAAGTCAGGCGGCGCTCGACCTTCTTGACATCCTCGGCGGGCGGTAAACTTTCAGGACGGATTCCCCGGCTGAGCAGGGTTTCGCGTACGGCCTGGTTGTTGGTCACGTGCTCCTGGGATATCCGCGGCTCGCTTTGCATCTGGTGTTCGCGGGCGTTGTGGATGGTGATCTCGGCAGCGAAGTCCTTGGCCTTGAGAATGATGGTCGGAGCAAAGTCGGCCAACGGGCGGGAGTCGGGCACGCGCCACTGGGCCTTCATTGCCTGAGTGCTCTTGCCAAAAAGGGCCTGATCCCCTTTGCTGCGGATCAGGGCGAAATTCTGATTGCCGCCGGTTTGCTCGAAGATGACCGAGGAGAGTTCTTTCTCGGTATCGGTGAGTTTCTTGCGAGCGGAAACGCGCTCAGCTTCGAGCAGCCGCTGCTCAATGAGTTCAGCCTTGCGGGTCTGGATGGCGAAATAGGTCTGGGCAAAGGCGATTTCCGGTTTCCTGGGGTCGCCATTCTGGGCAATGAGATAGCAGGCGTAGCGGGTGAGCATGACGTCGTCGATCTCGCGCTGCCCTCCTTTGCCCAGCTCGATCATTTTCCCGACGTCGGCAAAATGATCGGCGACGGTGTGGCCGGAGACCTCGCAGGCGGTCTTTGCCTTTGCGATGACAGTCAGGAAGTTGTCCCATTTGGCGTAGCCCAGCAGAAACTGGAGGTCGCGAGCCAGCCAATATTCCACCCCGTTTTCAGTCTGCTGGGCGTGACCTTCGAATGTTTCGGTCATTGCGTGAATTTGATTGGATTCCATTCAGACGTCTCCCTTTCGTGTCTTTTCGTGCTTTTCGTGGCATATCGCTTCATTCATAAGCATTCAACCCCGAAATCGTCCGGCCGCCGACGCGTTTCTTCAGGAGTGGGACGAGGTCGTCCATCAGCGCCAGTTCCTTTTCGCGGCGTTCGCGCCAGCCCAGATCGAGGGGCTCCATGAGATCGGTGAGCTGCTCGCCGTCGAAGATCATGCGGTCGAGGATGGCGTCCACAAAGGTTTGCAGCGCCTCGTTGGTCAGGCCGTGGCTGCCGGCGACGGCGGCGAGCTCGGCGGCGTGGCGCTCGTCCTTGAAGCGCTGGTAGCCGTTGCGGACCTCTTCCTCGGTAAGGGGCTTGCCGGTTTCGAGCGTCCGGACGTAGGCGGTGATCTCGTCGAGTTCGTCCATGAACTTGGCGTCGGAGCGGATGAGGCGGATGAGCTGATCGCGGCTCATTTCCTGCTGAGCGGGCGTCTGTCCGCTAAAGCGGGAGATGAGGTTCATGATGTAGTCGTAGTCGATGTCGGCCGAGGCGAAGAGGACGAACTCGAAGTCGAGCTGGTCAATCGCTTCTTCGGGCGCGTCACTGCCATACTCATCCGGGGTCTCGCGGACTTGGTCGTCAATTCCGGGCTTGTCGCCGCCGGTCTTATCCTGTTTGGCTTTGAGGCGTTTGGCGGTTTCGAGGTAGATGCCGCGAAAGGCGCGGGCGTCGTCTTTGGGGAGGGTCTGCTCGATCTCCCGGCGCTGCTCGTTGGTGAGGTCGGTGTACTGGTCGAGCTGGGTGGCCAGGCGCTGGACCTCCTTGAATTGCTTGATAAAGGCGACACGGGCGTCGTCGCCCCTGAGGTTGGGAACGGCTTCGGGGCGGGCTTCCAGCCCATGCGACTGGAGGAAGTCGTCCAGTTTCTGCTTGGCGGCCTTGAGTTGTTCGATCACCACGGGGGCCCTGTCCACCAGCCAGATTTCCTTCGCCTGTTCGGCGCGTGCGCCGGAGAACAGGGTAATGGCTTCATCGACGTTGGCCTGCTGGCCGCGGAAGTCGAGGATGTGGCCGTAGGGCTTGGCGGCGTTGAGGACGCGGTTGGTGCGGGAAAAGGCCTGGATGAGGCCGTGGTGCTTGAGGTTTTTATCGACGTAGAGGGTGTTGAGATATTTGGAATCGAAGCCGGTCAGGAGCATGTCCACGACAATGGAGATGTCGATCTTCTCCGCCCCCTTCTTGGGGAGGTCGCGGTTGGGGTATTGCTGGTCCTTGATGCGCTTCTGCACGTCCTGGTAGTAGGCGTCGAACTCGCCAACGGAGTGATTGGTTGAATAGCGGTCGTTGTAGTCGGCGATGATGGCCGCAAGCGCGTCCTTTTTCTTGTCCGGCTCCTGCTGGTTGTCTTCGAGTTCCTGGGGCAGGTCTTCCTGGAGCTGTTTGACGTCCGGGTTGCCCTCGGCGGGGGGCGAGAAAACGGCGGAGACCTTGAGGGGGACAAAGTCGGGATCGCCGGCCTGGCGCTCAACCTGGACCTGCTTGAAAAGCTCGTAGTATTCAATGGCATCGTTGATCGAGGCGGTGGCAAAGAGCGCGTTGAAGCGGCGCTGGCCGGTGGCGGCGTCGTGTTTGTCTAAGATAGCGTTGATGACGGCGCGTTTGGCAAGGGTTTCGCCGGGCCTGGGCGGGTTTTCGCCGTCGGGCTTAAAGTAGTCGACATGGAACTTGAGGACGTTGCGGTCCTCGATGGCGTGGGTGATGGTGTAGGCGTGGAGTTCGCTCTGGAAGAGGTCCTTCGTGGTGCGGAGCGTGGCGATATCCCCATCGATCTGCCGGGCGGTGGCGTTCTCCGTGAAGATCGGCGTGCCGGTAAAGCCGAAGAGTTGGGCCTTGGGGAAGAAGTTCTTGATGGTCTGGTGGGTCTGGCCGAACTGGGAGCGGTGGCACTCGTCAAAGATGAAGACCATGCGCTTGTCGCGGAGCGGCGCCAGGCGCTCTTTGAAGGTGGCCTTGCCGTTCTTATTGCCGGGTTTGTTGTATTTGCTGGTTTCGTCGAGGGCGAGGCCGAGCTTCTGGATGGTGGTGACAATGACCTTGTCGGCGTAGTCGTCGGAGACGAGGCGGCGGACCAGCGCGGCGGTGTTGGTGTTTTCCTCGACGCAGCCTTCCTGAAAGCGGTTGAACTCTTCGCGGGTCTGGCGGTCGAGATCTTTGCGGTCGACGACGAAGAGACACTTGTGGATGTCGGGGTTGAGCTTGAGAAGCGTGGAGGCCTTGAAGGAGGTCAGCGTCTTGCCCGAGCCGGTAGTGTGCCAGATGTAGCCGTTGCCGCGGTTTTCGCGGATGCACTGGTCAATGGCCTCGACGGCGTAAACCTGGTAGGGGCGCATCATGAGCATCTTCTGCTCGGAGGCGACGAGAACCATGTAGCGGCTGATGTTCGTGCCGAGGGTGCACTTGGGCAGGAAGGACTCGGCGAAGTCGTGAAGGTGAGTGATCTTGGCGTTGTCCTCGTCAGCGTGCTGGTAGATGGGCAGGAAGTTTTCATCGGCGTCGAAGGCAAAATGGCGGTCGTTGTTATTGGCGAAGTAGTAGGTCTCGGTCTGGTTGGAGACGATGAAGAGCTGGACGAAGCAGAGCAGGGTCTTGGTGTAGCCGTTGCCGGGGTCTTTTTTGTAGTCGACGATCTGCTGCATGGCCCGGCGGGGGCTGATGCCGAGGGTCTTGAGTTCTATCTGGACGGCGGGAATGCCGTTGATCAGGAGCATCACGTCGTAGCGTTGGAAGCTGTAGTCGGTGTTGATGCGGAGCTGGTTGACGACCTCGAAGATGTTTTTGCACCAGTCCTTGATGTTGACGAGAGTGTAATTGAGCGGGGTGCCGTCCTCGCGGGTAAAGCTGTTGATTTCGCGGAGCAGGGTCGCGGCGGTGAAGACGTCGGGGTTGATGATCTCGTCGAGGAGGCGCTTGAATTCGCCGTCGGTGAGCTGGACGCGGTTGAGGGCCTCGAAGTGCTGGCGGAAGTTGCCTTCGAGGGCGGCGCGGTCGCGGATGTCCGGGCGATAGACGTACTTGAGGTCGCCGAGTTTCGCGATGAGGGTCTCTTCGAGTTTGCTTTCGGGTGTGGTCATGGTCATTCTGGGGCCTTGGCTTTATTGTTGGTCGTCATCACTGCTCCTGCTCGCATCAGCCTGCTATGCCTCGTTATCGGCCATTTTAAGGAGGCCTAACGCCATGCTCAGCGGCTGGCGGCTTTTTGCCAGTCCGCTGGAGCTTGTTGTTGGGTTATTTTTTCCCAGAGAAATTCAGGAGCAAAATCAGCACCATTTTCCCAAGAAATTGTATTGTAACGTACGGAAAATTGGCGAAAATATGATATGTCTTTAAGAGGCTCAAAAATTGGGCCATCCAGCTCAGGATAAAGATCGATTTCACCGGAACGGTCATCATTAAACTTTACCCATACTTTGTAATCATTGACATACTTTGCCTCTGTCACATGTGGTATCATAGAGTTACTCCAATGGATTAATTTGATTAAGCTGCAACCTCCTTGCCGCGAGTTCCCAATTTTTCAATAATTCTTCTTTATGCAACATAGTCCACTCAAGGACAAGATTCAATGCCCTTCTTGGAAAACGGCCTGAGACAATTCCAGATTCTATTTCTATGGTTACCTCAAAGTCACCATATTCGGCATGAAAATGAGGAGGTGCATGTTCTTTGTAGTACATATAGATTGCAATACCGAGGAAAAAGCTTATGCGTGGCATAATATACCCCTTTCAGTTCGATATCGGGATGATCTCGGCGTCGCCCATTGCGCTTGCCAGTATCCGGGCTGTCCAGAGCGAATTGCCTGTGCCCGTATAGTAGAATAGATCAGTTTTCATGGATAATTATCATCTAAAAAGATTTTTCCAAATCAATCAGCAGGCTGGAAAGCCCTTCTGTCCTCTCCTTCAATTCCTCCACTATCTGGAGTTTCCTGTCTAACTTTCTTTTGTCCCGCCTGTTCGTATTTGTCTCCGCGGCTTCTTCGCCCTGCGACGGCTGCAAATATCCGTTTTCCAGAAGGTTAAGAAAATGATCGGCGATTTCCTCGGGCGATTTGCCCCCGCAGTCCGGCTTATACCATTTGTAAAGCCAGTTGCACATGCCGATGATGGCAAAGGCCTGAAGCTTGGGATCCAACGGGCGGAAGCAGCCTTGTCCGATGCCTTCGGCGATGATCCTTTCAACGATCTTCGAATACTTTCGTTTTTCTTCGCGGATTTCCTGAAACTGCTTTTCCGGCAACTGGTTTTCTTCGCTGAAGAAGACGGCAAACATGTGCAGGTTGCTGACGACGATGTTCCGGATGTGGCTCCTGATGAAAAAGCGGAGCTTCTCGGGCGGCGCCAGATCCATTTCTTCGATATCGCTGGCGTTGGCGAAAAAGCTTTTCATCGACTGAATGTAGATCAGGGAAAGCAGGGCTTCTTTTGAGGACACGTAGTGATAAAGGGCGGCCTTGCTGACCCCCAGTTCGTGGGCTACATCGTCAAGGGTGGCCGTGCGGTAACCTTTCCGGTGAAAGATGGTAATGGCCGTGTCGATGACCATCTGCTTGCGCAGGCTTTTGTCCAGGCTCTTGAAGCCGGTTTGCTGTTCCATAGTATTATCAGTCATTCCATAACGAGCCGAAAATATTTTCAGTTGAGGCTAAAAAATGCTTGACACGGATTTTTCTCTTTGCTACGTTACTCGCCAGTCAGTTATTATTACTAACTAGTCAGTCACAATATAATACAGTAAGCAAGTGCAAGTCAAGGTTGAACCTCCACCTCCCGGAAATCAGCTCCCGCCGAGAGGTGATTGCGTACCGGCTGAGCTTTTCGCCTTAGAATAACACTTCCGGATTGAAAGGAGAATCATCGTGAGCACCGATAAATCGGACAGAGAAGATCAGAAAATCAACTGGGACGCTTATCTTCAGGCATATTACGAAAAACCGGCCAGTGCCAAAACATGGTCCGGCTACGACGTTAAGGAAATTTATACGCCGGACGACCGGGTCGCGGAAAATTACCAGGCAAACATAGCCGACGCCGGCGAGTACCCCTTCACCCGCGGGCTGCACCGCAACATGTTCCGGGGCCGGTATTGGACCCGCCGGGAAGTCGTCGGCATCGGGTCGCCGGCGGACACCCACGAACGGGCCGCCTACTGCTTCGAGAACGGCGGGACCGGCCTTAACACCATCGCCGACGTCACCTATGAAATGGGTCTGGATGCGGACCACCCCAGGGCTCATAACGAGGTCGGCTTAACCGGGGTCAACATCTCGCACATCAAGGACATGGAAACCCTGATCGGGGACATCCCTCTGGACAAGGTCAGCTGGTCGCTCATCACCGCGTCCACCGCGGCTGCGGCGACCATGGCCCAGTACGTGGCCGTGGCCCGGAACAAGGGCTATGACGTCGGCAAGCTGCATGGCTCCATTCAAAACGACCCCATTCACTTCCGTTACTGCGGGTTCAGCCCCGCCTGCCCTCTCGATTTGTCTATTAAGCTGGGTTCGGACGTCATGGAATTCTGCACCAAGGAAATGCCCAAGTGGTATTACACCACAGTCAACATGTACGACCTGCGCGAGCAGGGCATCACCGCGCCCCAGGAGATCGCCTACGGCTTCGGCATCGCCATGTGCTACATCGACGAGCTTATCCGCCGGGGCTTGAACATCGACGCCTTTGCGCCGAGGTTCACCTTTTACGTCTCCTGCCACATGGACATTTTTGAAGAAATCGCCAAAATCCGGGCCGCGCGGCGCATGTGGGCCAGACTGATGAAGGAAAAGTACGGAGCCAAAGACCCGCGATCCATGCATTTCCGCTTTGCCGTCCACACGGCCGGCTGCTCGCTTATCCCTCAGCAACCACTAAACAACCTGGTCCGTATCGCCTACGAAGCCCTGACCGCAGTGCTCGGCGGCGTCCAGTCCCTGCATTGCTGCTCCTATGACGAACCCATGTGCCTGCCCACGGAAAAAGGACACCTGCAGGCCTTGCGCACTCAGCAGATAATCGCCTACGAAACAGGCGTGACCAATGTGGCCGACCCACTGGGCGGATCCTATTATGTGGAGAGCCTGACCGACAAAATCGAGGAAGAGGCCTTGCGGCACATGAAGGAAGTGGAAGACATCGGCGGCACGGAGGAGGCCATCCGCAGCGAATGGCTGGACAGCCGCTTCGAGCAGGAAGCGCTCAAGCGGCAGAAGGAATTGGACAACCTGGAAAAGCTGGTGGTCGGGGTGAATGTCTTCACGACCGAACCGGAAAAGACCACGCCGCTGGGCGTGCAGCGCATTTCCGAAAACTCGTCCAGGGACCAGATCGAGGGTGTGCGCAAGCTCAAGCTGAGCCGTGACAAAATAAAGCTGGAAGAGGCTATAGACAGGCTCCGTGAAGATGCCGCCGCAGGCAGAAACACCATTCCGGCCATGATCGAAGCCACTCAGGCCATGGCCACCACCGGCGAACTGCTCGGGACTGTGCGCGAAGTTTTCGGCTATTCCTACGATCCGCTGAACATCATCGAATCCCCATTTAAGTGAGGTAATTGCAAAACGTTTTGTCATACCCGAGTGCCCTTATCGGGTATCCATAATTTCCGGTAGTTACAATCTGGATTCCCGCCCAGAAGCGTCGCGGGAATGACAGAATTGCGAGTTTTGCAATTAGCTCAAGTGATTTCAATTTTCGGAGGCCAGGCAGATGAGCGAAGAAAAGATCAAAGTGATTATCAGCAAGGTCGGGCTGGACGGCCATGACCGCGGAGTTAAGGTGGTCGCCTCCCTGCTGCGGGAAGCCGGGATGGAAGTTGTATATCTTGGCATGTACCAGACGCCCGAGAGCATCGTCAAGGCAGCGCTTGACGAGGACGCGGATGTAATCGGAGTGAGTTACCTTTCCGGCGAGCATTTGGTTTTCACGCCGCTGATCGTCGAGGAAATGAGAAAGCGGGGTATGGATGACGTTCTTTTCGTCGCCGGCGGCTCTTTTCCGCCCGAAGACATCCCGACCATGAAAGAAATGGGCATTGACGAGGTCTTCCGCGGAGGATCGCTGGCCGAGGTCTTTGTGAGCTACATCAGAAACAACGTCGGCAGGAAGGTCGCTTTATGAGCAGGAAGAATAATCTGACCCCGGAAGAACTGGTCGAAAGGTTGCTTGGCGGCGACCGCCGGGCGGGGGCCCGCATGATCACAATGATCGAGGATCGCGCTCCTCAGGCCAACGACATGATGAAGATGATCTTCCCTCACACCGGGCAGTCCATGATCGTCGGTCTGACCGGGTCGGGCGGAAGCGGCAAATCCACCCTTATCGACCACCTGATCGGTCGCTTTCGGGCCATGGGAAAAAAGGTCGGGGTGGTGGCCGTCGACCCCAGCAGCCCTTTTTCCGGCGGCGCACTCCTGGGGGACCGGATCAGGTTTCAGAACCACTCCCTGGATGACGGCGTTTACATCCGGTCCATGGGTTCGCGGGGCTATCTGGGCGGGCTGAACCGGGCCACCGCGGATGTGGTCCGAGTCATGGAGGCCATGGGGAACGAAATCATCATCATCGAAACACTGGGCGCCGGCCAGGATGAAATCGACATCATCCACGTGGCCCAGACCTGCCTGCTGATCCTGACCCCCGGCATGGGCGACGACATCCAGGCTATGAAGGCCGGCATTATGGAAATCGCCGACATCATCGTCCTGAACAAGGCCGACCTGGACGGGGCCAACTTCTGCCTGCGAAGCCTGGAAGCGACCATCCATTACGGACTGGCGGAGAAAAAGGGCTGGATCCCCCGGGTCGTTCCCACCATCGCCTGCGCATCCAAGTCCATGGGCGTCCAGGGGGTGGACGAACTGGTGCAGGCCGTCATGGACCATCAGTCATACCTGCACGAAACACGTAAAATCGACGAGGTGCAAGCCCAGCGAATCGAGCAGGAACTGGGTCTGATTTTCAAAGACGAAGTGGAAAAGGTGGTTTTTGCCGGACTCAAGGGCACAGGGAAAAAACGCCAATATATCGAAGCCATCCGCGCCGGAAAAACCGATCCCTACTCCCTGGTCAAAGAGATCCTGTCCACTTTTCTCAAAGTCGAAGGACCAAAGCGTACCGCCGTCACGCATCAGGATAAGCCGGCAGATACCGCCCTTGGTCCCGGAGAGCGTAAGCGTCTATGGCATGTCAGTTGACCAGCTTGAATATGCTGTCTACCTCAGTTAGATGCTTGTCAAACAAAAGTTCTGCCGGCGAGAAACCAAAGCTGTAACCCATAAGCTGCGTGAAATACAGAATAGGCATGCGGGGATGGGCGCCAAATTTTTTCTCCATATCGTCCTGACGGGTATCAAGATTTGCATGACACATAGGGCATGCCACTGCAATAGCATCCGCCCCTGCCGATTTTGCGTCCTCTATTATCTTGTGGCTCAAATTCACCACAATGTCCGGTTTGGAAAGGGCAAAGGAACCGCCGCAGCAAACAGTCTTATGAGACCATTCAAGAGTGGCAATCCCGGCAGCTCTTAATACCTTGTCCATGCTCTCCGGATATCCGTCAATATCGAACCCGGTTATTCTCGGGGGCCTGGTTAAAAGGCATCCGTAATAGCATGCCACTTTGAGTCGGGAGAGATCACGCTTCACAAGACCGGGAATTCTGGAGAGCAGCGGCTCCTCGGCAAATATCGTCAGCGGATGGATAACTTTTGCATCATCGTTGCAATCCTTGTGGATTACTTCCACTACATCCCTTCGGAGCTTTTTATCGGTCTTCACGCTGTGCTGGGCTATCTTGAACCTGGAGAAGCACTCTGCGCATGGGACTAGAACTTCCTCCAGCCCCATCCCAGGCAGAAGCGCCAGATTGGTCATTGGCAACGATGTTGCCAGCAGTTTGGAAAGGTTATGCGCCGCGGTTGCACCGCAGCAAAGCCACTCCTCAACTTCAACCAGTTCAACGCCCAGCTTGTCGCCAACGGCCCGTAAAGATTTGTCGAATTCCTGTCCCGTCGAATGGAGGGAGCACCCGGGATAATATGCGTATTTCATGCCTTCTCCTGTTTCTTAACCCGCTTGAATATTTTGCGCATTTCCCGGGAACCTTCGAATCCGGGAAGGAGGTTGAACTTATGTTTTTTGAGCATCCTCATTCCCATGCCCAGATCCTGGGTGAATTTCCGCGTGCGAAGCTTGAGTACGGCAACCATGCCCAGTTCATACATACGCCCAAACCACTTCATATTCTGGGCGAAGCTTTTGTGTAACTTGAGCACATCGGGCACCTGCGGCGTTTTTTTGTTGCGCTGCATCAGAATCTTTACGGTGTCAAAGGCCTCAGCAATTTCCACGCCCTGAGGACAGCGTGTACTGCAGGTCAGACACGAGGCACACAGCCACATGGTATTGCTTTTGTAAACAATGTCTTCTAATCCCAATTGAATTGCGTGGATAAGTTGTGTAGGCGTTAGATCCATTTCATAAGCAACAGGGCAGCCGGTGGAGCATTTGCCGCACTGGTAGCAGTAGCTGACATCTATTCCCCCAACCGCCGCCACGGCATCACCAAGCTTAAAGCTCTTTTCATCAATGTTTATTACTTCTTCAGTCATAATCCAAGCAACCTCATTCTTCTTTACTCTTTCTGATTATGGCTCTTTTCCCTTCAGGAAGAGGCGGCGGAACCGGGTTTCCTACTATCCTGGCAACCGCGCGGAATTTTGGAGGACAAACCTCAAAGCACGTTCCGCATTTTATGCATTTGTCCTGTTCAACTATATGCACCTCCTGCTTGGCGCTGATGATCGCTTCTGCAGGGCATCTCCTTGCGCAGGTCATGCATGCCTGGCACTTTTCAGGATCGATATAATAGGAAGGCGCCTCGCTGAACAACTTGACAATCTCATCTTTCGTGAAATACTGGTCATATTCTTCAGGATTTCGCAGAGGAGTCCCCAGCTTCTCTTTTTTCTCGATCTTGATATAGGGGACCAGCTTTATGACTTCCGCGAGTTTTGATTTTAATTTATCTTCTTCCAATCCTTCGCTTTTACCCAGAGGCCCCAACTCCCTTATCTTTCTATTAAAATCGTTCATGTATTCGCTAAAAAGCGTTCCTTCTGCGGAAGACGTAAAGGCGATCCGGAGCCTTTCAGGGTTAAGCCCCATGCATTCCATTATTCTCTTGCATAAAAGCACCATGTTCACCGCATGGAAATTCCCATGAGTAATAAAATTACATTCGTTAAGATGGCACCCGCCGATATACACGCCATCATTTCCATTAAAGAAAGCCCGTAAAACGTGCACAAGGTCCACCCTGCCCGTACACGTGACCCGTATAAGTCTTATTTCAGTTTGATATTGTAGTCTGGAAACTCCAGCCAGGTCAGCAGCCCCGTATGCTCAAGTGTCGCAGGCAAAACCCAGTATTCGGGGTTTAAATTTAGCGCCTGTACTCATTTAACCTCCTAAAGAAATGCAAATTATTCTAAGAAACAACTTTTCAAACTGCTTGTTTTATTGCTAATTTTGTTCCTTCCATGATCTCATCCTGGGTCGCAGCATCGATCTGATTCATCAGCTCATCGTCCGTATAGTGCTTAAGTGAAATTGCGCCTGTCGGACATTTTGAATTGCAAAGGCCGCAGCCTTTACAGAGGACAGGGTTAATAACAGCCTTTTTGCCTTGCCTTGAATCGCGCAGCTCCAGAGCTCCGTAAGTGCAGACATCAACGCATGCACCGCATCCCATGCACTTCTTTTCACTAATCTCACAGACAGATCCGGATGCTGTTACAACATCTTTTGAAAGAAGCGTTAAGACACGGCCCGCGCATCCATAGGCCTGGTTGATGGTTTCCTGTATGAACTTCGGATAATGCGCCATTCCGCTAAGATAAACGCCGTCGGCGGCAAATTCGACAGGCTTTAATTTGACATGGGCTTCTTTAAAGAAACCGTCGGGATTCAGGGTAACCTTGAATAATTTGGCAATTTCTTCTGTTTGGGACGGGATTACTGCTGCAGCCAGAGCAAGCACATCGGCATCTATGGCCACCTTCCTGTTTAAGGTTTGATCCATTACCGTAATCCTCAGAATGCTCTTGCCTTTCTCCTTGACAACCGCAACCGAGGGTTTGTCATCCGGCTCATAGCGGATGAATCTTACCTTCTTGGCTCTTGCTTCCCTGTAATAATCTTCCATAAATCCGTATGTTCTCATATCCCTGTACAGAATATATATATCCATCTCGGGGTTTATTTCTTTCAGCTTCAGGGCGTTCTTTACAGATTCGCTGCAGCATACCCTGCTGCAGTAATTTCTTTCTTCATCCCGGCTTCCCACGCATTGGATCATCACAAGCTTCCCGGCATTCAATATCTGCCCGTCGCCCTTGAACAGCTTTTCCTCCAATTCGAGATGAGTCATCACCCTCTCATCCTGCCCGTAGAGATACTCATCGGGTTTATAAACATCCGCGCCCGTAGCAAGAACGGTTGCGCCGTGCTTTATTTCGCTGATGCCTCTGTCCGATTTTATTGTGGTAACAAAATTTCCTATATAACCTGCAGCCTGGGTAATAACGGCATTATGGTACACGTGTATCTGAGGATTACTGTACATCTTTTTTACAAGACCCGCCAGATAGGCCTGCACATCATCGCCTTCAAGAGTGCTGTGGATCTTCCTGGCCATGCCGCCGAGCTGACCTTCTTTTTCCAGAAGGTAAACTTCATGTCCCTGTTTCGCTATGGAGAGAGCTGAGTTCATACCGGCTATGCCCCCGCCGACTACCAGAGCGGCTTTATTGACCGGCAGATCAAATTCCTTGAGCGACTCGAGATGGCAGGCCCGCACTACAGACATCCGGACCAAATCCTTCGCTTTTTGTGTAGCTTCTTCCTTCTCTTTTGAGTGGACCCACGAGCAATGCTCTCTGATATTCGCCATGTCGAGGAAATACTGATTAAGCCCTGCTTCCCTCAGAGTATCACGGAACAACGGCTCAAGGGTCTTCGGAGTACACGCAGCGATGACAACCCTGTTAAATCCCTTTTCCCTGGCAATTTCAGTTATTTCCTTTGCCGAATTGGTAGTGCATGAAAAAAGCTGTTCCTGGGCGTAAACAACATTCGGAAGGGTTTTACAATACTCAACCGTGTCCGGAACATTTACTATTCTTCCTATATTCGCGCCGCAATGGCACACAAAAACTCCCACCCTTGGCTCTTCCTGCGAAACATCTCTTTCGGGCGGATAGATCCTTTCCCTGGAAAGATTCCCCCTCCGGTAATTCAGCATCTCACCTATCTGCGAGCCTGCGCCGCTCGCGCTGAATACCGATTCCGGAATATCCAAAGTCCCCTGCAACCCACCGCTTACAAATATTCCGGACCTTGTGGTAAGCATTGGATTAAAGGTGTCGATTTTGCAAAAATTATGGGATTCAAGACCAATATTGAATGTATCTGATATAGCCTTCACATTGGCAGGCGGCTCTAATCCGACAGACAATACCACCATGTCGAACTCTTCCTCTTTTACCCCGTCCCGGGGGGTAAAATATCTTACAGTTACGTTCTTTGTTTCAGGATCCTCCCTCATTATCGATGTATAGCTTCTGATAAACCTGACGTCGGAGAGATTTTCGGCTCTCTGATAAAAGCGCTCGAAATCCTTTCCAAAAGCGCGTATGTCGTTATGGAAAACAGTGCACTTTGCCTCCGCGTCATGATCCTTGGTAAGGATCACCTGCTTCTGCGTATATGTGCAGCATACAGCCGAACAATAGCTGTTGCCGCCCTCGGTCGCCTGCCTTGAACCTACGCATTGAATCCAGGCAATGTTACGGGGATGCTTCTTATCGGAAGCCCGTAATATCTCGCCCGAGTAAGGCCCGGTAGAACACAACAAGCGCTCATAATCCATACTGGTGACTATATTTACAAATTTTCCGTAACGATATTCCTCCCCGAGCTTCGGCTCATGCGGTTCAATCCCCTGGGAAAGAATTATTGCCCCTACTTTTATCTCCATCTTTTCAGGGGCCTGGTTAAAGTCTATTGCCTTATTTTTACAGACGGCTTCACAAATCTTGCATTTGCCCTCTTTAAGATAAAGACAGCTTTCATCGATATATGTAACAAGCGGTATTGCCTGGGCAAAATATATATGTATCGCTTTATTCTTTGATAATTCCTGATTATATTGATCAGGATATTTTACGGGACAATATTCTACGCAGGTAGTGCATCCCGTACATTTATCTTCCAGCACATACCTTGGCTTCCTGGTCAGGGATACGCTAAAATCTCCTGCCACGCCTTCAACTTTATCGACTTCAGTATAAGTAAGAACTTCTATATTGGGGTGACGGCCGACCTCGACCATTTTAGGTGCGAGTATTCAAGTGGAACAATCATTGGTCGGGAAGGTCTTGTCGAGCTGGGCCATATGCCCGCCTATGCTCGGCGCCTTCTCAACCAGATATACCTTGAAGCCGGCAGTAGCCAGGTCGAGGGAAGCCTGGATCCCGCTGATCCCTCCGCCCACGACCATCACATCTCCAAAATTTTTATCTTCTCCCAGGCTTTTGTAAAGCTGCTCGAAATTCGCATTTTGCGATACTGGGGCATCCACTATTCATCACCTCATCAGATTCTTTCCCTCAC
>CAZKHU010000006.1:0-49806 GCA_964552725.1 uncultured Syntrophus sp. | reverse complement strand
GCCGGCTTGTCAGAATCGGGAAGGACATTGCGCAAGACAGGGCTCAAGGAGAATCCATCGGCATGATCCGGTTTCGTGGGGAGGGCCCCCGGTTATTCCGCAGCGCCCTGCAGAAGGCCGTAAACGACTCCAATGCCGGCAGGAAATGGTACCTGTCCGTGATTGACGAAATGGCCCGGGTCATGCCGGTGTGGACCTGTTCCATCGTCGGATTGAAATGGTGCGAGGTGGATTATCCCGCTGACCTCGAGAAGGCGGATGGGGTCGTTTCCGTCTGTCCAAAGGACGAAGGAGACGATTCGGTCCGGCACTGCCAGCGTATGGCCCGGCGGAACGACAAGTAACGCATCCTGCTGACCCTGAGCGTCGGGCGGAGCCCCTGATGCCGACCGCTTTTCCTGAAGGCATGGAACGTGATTATTGATCGTTACATCATCCGTGAAATATCCAGGCCCGCAGTGACGATATGCACGGCGCTCATGGGCATTTTTGGGTGCTTTATCGCCGCGCGCTACCTGGAAGACTCGGTCCAGGGTCAGCTGCCGGGTTCCACGGTCATCCTTCTGATCCTGCTCAGGATCGCGATTGCCCTGGAAGTCCTGTTGCCGACAACCCTGTTTTTGTCGGTGATGATTGCCTTTGGCCGCCTTTACCGGGACTCTGAAATGACCGGAATGTTTGCCTGCGGCATATCCATGGCTCGTGTGCTGAGACCTGTTGCCGTTATGGCCGTAACGGCCGGTTTGATGGTGGCCTGTTTTTCCCTGTACATACGGCCCTGGGCATGGAATCAGTTCTTTGGGTTGAAAGCCCGGGCAGAGGCCAATTTTGATATGACACGAATGAAAGGCGGGAATTTTTATGAAATCAATGACGGCAAAACGGTCATTTTTGCCGATACCGTTGATAACCGCACAAATCAAGCCCAGCATGTATTTATGCAAATCATACGCCATGGTAAAATGCAAATTATTTATGCGCAGCTAGCTAACCAGTACCCACAGGATGCGACAGAAGAACCTGTGCTGGTACTTCAAAACGGCCGTATGTATGAGTTTCCCGAGACCCAAAAAGCATATGAAACTTTACAGTTCGGGACTGTAGAAATGCTCTTGGTGTCCAAAGAGGAGATGCCACTGGAACAAAAGGTGAAGGCCGTTTCAACCGAACATCTGATGCACTCGGTTAATCTGGAAGAAATTGCTGAACTACAGTGGAGGCTTACTGCGCCCTTTTCAACCATCCTGCTCGCCCTTCTCGGCGTATCGTTGGGCCGATCCTCTCCTCGACAGGGGAAATACGCCAAAGTGCCCCTGGGGATTTTAGTTTTTACCGTGTATTACAACCTGAGCGCAATCACCAAGAAATGGGTCGGGCAGGGGGTTGTGGGCAGCATACCAGGAATCTGGTGGACGCAGGTGCTTTTGGCTGGCTTGCTGCTGGTTCTTTTGTGGCAGCCATCATTGCCATTTCGGCGGCGCGGCCGATAATGCCGGGTGTATGCTCATACGTCCAGCTGCCCTTACCAGGGCAACTGCTCAGGCTCCTGCCGCTTCCAATTCACCGCTATTGAACGGATCGTGAAGATGTGCTTGGAGTGCTGTTCGACGTGGATGCTCTCGAACCGGTTTAACAGCCGGCCATAAGGAGATTTTAAAATGAAGAAATATATGATTATCATCACATCTCTTTGGAACCCTTGGCTTAATTACAACAAAAAATGAAACTACTTGATTTTTATATAGGGACCAGTTTTTTAAAGTGTTTTTTGCTCATCATATTAATCCTTGCCGTGCTCTTTAGCCTCATTGAATTTCTGTCACAATTGGATGATGTTGGAAAGGGCATGTACACGTTGGGCGATGCCTTGATCTTTGTTCTGTTTACCTTGCCCAAATGCCTGCTTGATTTAATGCCCGTAAGCGCCATGCTTGGCGGCGCTATCGCCTTGGGGATGCTTGCTGATCACGGGGAGCTTCTCGCCATGCAAGCTGCCGGGATCTCGGTGCCAAGGATCTGCGCAGCGATGTTCGCAACCGCAATGCTGATTGTAATTACATTTGGCATCATGGCCGAAACGATCATGCCGGATATGGAACAGGTGGCTCGTAGATCTCGCGTGCAGGCACTCTATGGCACAGGCGTTCACTTAACCCGGCAGGGATTCTGGATGCGCAGGCAAAATTCGTACATCCATGTGCATAAAATATCCAATGAAGGGGTTGTGGCCGGTGTGGATATTTTCGAATTCGATACCCAGGGCCGTTTAAAGAGCTTCACCCATGCCTTGAGCGCGATCATCCGAAATGACAAATGGACAATGAATGGAATGATACAAAAGGTATTTACAGACCAGGGTATGACAATTAAGAAGGCAGACACATGGACCATGGAATCGTTTTTAAGCTTAGATCAGGTCGCTGTACTGGAAATTCCCCCTTACAGTCTGTCGACACCTGATTTGATTGACTATATAAAAGCCTTACAGGAGAGCGGGCAGGATGCCGACCAATATCTGCTGGCCCTTTGGCGAAAACTCAGTGTGCCTTTGACCACCGGGGCGATGGTCCTCTTTTCACTCAGCTTTGTATTCGGTTTCAACCGAAGGGTCAGTGCCGGCCGTCGTATAACCATGGCCGCTTTAATCGGATTTGCGCTCTATTTTACCGATCAGATGGTCATGCATGCGGGATTGCTGTTAAATCTGAATCCGCTCATTACGGCGATGATTCCGGTAGTATTCATATCCGGCCTTGCATTTTGGCGTCTGCGTATTCTTGTCTAGGTCCGTGTCAGTCAGCCCGGGCGGCCCGGCACAAAGCAAGCCTTCTGTTGCTGGTTGCACCTTGCGGGTGCCTACAACGTAGCCCTTTGCATCCAATGGGCGTGTAACCGGTAATGCTGTTCCTTTCCGGGAACAAAGCAGTGAGCATCCGGGCAATAGACACGCTGGGCAATGTGGACATCCCAAGCGTTCTCTGAGGCCATGAGGGTGTAAATATAATAACAGGCACGGCGTTGATAGATCAAGCTAGATGACGAAGCCGACGTCGCCCCTACCACCGTAGTTCGGCCTGACGGGGTGTTGAGCGTGTGGTAAACAGCCTTATCCACATGGCCATGCAGGATGAGCTCAGCCCCGCAACGCGTGACCAGCCTGCGTAGTGCATGCGCATCCGCCAAGCGTCTACGCCAGCTTTCAATACCAGGCAGGGGCGGGTGATGGATTGCCACGATACGGAAGAGGCCTTGGGCGGCGGTCTGTTTAAGGATAGTCTCCAGCTTGTTTAACTGAGGCTCACCCAAGGTGCCGATGGCCAAGTGTAGCGCGCTTGGATGAGCGGAGCAAAGCCCGATGAGCGCGATCTGTCCCCGCACCCGCAGCGTTGGGAACAGGTCATCAAGCCCGCTTACCCGCGTGCCTTGCCTGTCAGGTCGGTCGGACACCATGTAATCCAGCCACCAGGCAAACGTCTCGTTCCAGTCTGAGCGGACGTAGGCGTCATGGTTGCCGGGAACAACGGTGACCTGATCCGGCGAACCGAGTGATTGCAGCCACAGTTGTGCTTTCCTGAATTCAGCTGGCAGGCCCAGATGGGTCAGGTCGCCGGTAACGGCGATATGATCCGGTGCTGTGGTCTTCAGGTCTTCCCGCAGGCTGGAGAGGATTTCATCCCGGTGTGCTCTCTTTCGGAACAGTCGCCATTTCAGGTAACCCAGGAGCCGTTTATTGAGAAGATCGCGTTTTTGAACCGGGTTTTCGCATGCAATATGGGGGTCGGAAAGATGGGCCAGAACGAATTTTTTGCCGGCGGCATCATTCCCGTGGAGACTGTTGCTGTCCCTGTGGAGATTTTTATTATCAGAAGAAATCACAACCATAGCGTACGTATACATAATTCAGACCTTTTTGTGAAGTACTTTTGTTGCTTTTGTGATTGATGTTCTCTGTAATATTCTGCTATATTGGCGACCAAATCGTGTCCACCCAGGCGTTGAGCGCTTTGCGGCCCCCCATTTATGGAATGAGGCAAAAGGACTCTATCAAGCATAGATCCTATCCAATCAAAAAGGTGTTGTTATGGCTCTTTATACTTACATTCATAGAGAATGCCCGATCAGGATTTGGGGTATCAGCTCCGGGCAGCGTATTGAACGCGTGTTAAGAACCTCTGGGAAAAGTACCTTTGTCAACAACCTGAGCGTTCTTAAGAACAATGATTCTGTCTTGATTTTTCACGGCGGGTACCTCTTTGACGACCGCCTGATCCAGTACCTGGCAGCAACTCCGAACCTGATCCTGCAGCTTGAAGCCGAAGGGAAAAGGGTTGCTGTTGCAGCCCATGTCAGCGCCGGCCTCGCCCGTCGGGCCCTGGAGATGATTGGAAAAATCTCAGGGGTGGAGTCGTTGTCCGGGGTGAAAACGCAAACACTGGCAACATTACCCATCTCTTTTCAAAAAAACCTCCTCAAATCTGCTTCCCCCTTTGTGCTGCCCATTTCAACTGAGAAAACCGCGTACCTGGAGCGGCGGCTTTACGACTGGTCCTACAAGGGCGTCACCGATTTAATCACAAAGTGGCTCTGGCCGGTACCGGCCATGTGGGCAGTCAGGCAATGCGTCCGTTTCGGGATCAGCCCCAATCAGGTCACCTTGTTCGGTTCGGCGCTGGTCGTCCTTGCAGGGGTGTTGTTCGCCTACGGGCAATATGGCTGGGGCCTCTTGGCTGCCTGGCTCATGACGTTCCTGGACACGGTGGATGGAAAACTGGCGCGGGTAACGGTGACATCGAGCCGGTTCGGCCACTATTTTGACCATTTGATTGACCTTGTACATCCCCCCATCTGGTATGTCCTGTGGGGCGTGGGCCTGACAACGACCCATCCGGACAGTGGAGGGTGGTTGTCACTGGCCCTCTGGTATATCATCATCGGCTACGTGGCGGGTCGCCTGACCGAAGGCTTGTTCACGTGGAGGCTGGGCGAATTCGGGATCTTTTGCTGGCGACCGGTTGATTCCTATTTCAGACTGATCACAGGCAGGAGAAATCCCAACCTGATCCTGCTGACGGCCGGCGCCCTTTGGGGTCGTCCCGATCTCGGCCTCGCGGCTGTGGCCTTCTGGACAGCGTGGACAAGCCTTTTTCTGCTGGGTCGCCTGGGTATGGCTGCATACACCCGCCTCACCCGGGGTCCCCTGCAGTCGTGGTTCGTAGACCCTGATGAAACCGCAGGCAAGCGATCCCTTGCGGTTCGGATCTTTACAAAGCACGAGTGCCTGCCGTGAGCGATAGGACCGGCCCCATCCATGAGGGTAACTTCGCGCCCATAACCCATTGGTCTGCAGACCATCCCTCGAGGCCTGCCGATCCTACGGGTCTCAGGATCGGCGTAATCAGCAATCCTTTGAGCGGGGGAAACAGGGAAGGGCTACAGCCCGTGGAGAGGGCTCTTGCAGCCTGCGGCCACACATTGCACTGCCAGGCCGTTAATCCCGAAGAGGTAAAAGCGGCGATCCGCGCTTTTGCCTGCCATGGAGTGGATCTCGTAGTGGTGAACGGGGGCGATGGGACGATTCATGCAGTGCTGACGGAGCTCTTTGCCACCGAATGGCCGAATCAAGTGCCCTTTCTGGCACTGCTTCGGGCAGGGACAACCAGCATGATTGCCAGGGATGTGGGGCTGTCGGGTTCACGGTTGCAGGGCCTGTCGCGTCTTCTGGATTGGGCGTACGCCGGACGAGGTGCGGCTTCCCTTGTCAAACGGCCGGTACTGCGCCTGGAATGGGAGAAGGGTGGCGAATCCATGTATGGCATGTTTTTCGGGGCCGGCGGGATTTACGAGGGCATTCAATTCTGCCTGACCCGGGTTTACACAAAAGGGTTGGGAGGGCAACTTGCCGCCGGTTTGACCCTGTTGCGATTTTTCCTGGCCGCGGCAGGGCGCGACAGGCGAACCGTTCCTCCCGCTCCCATTCGCGTGGGCCTGGAAGGGATGGCGATGCAGGAGATGGAAGTCCTGGCCCTCCTGGTCACTACTCTCGATCGCCTGTTTCTCGGAATTCGTCCCTACTGGGGAGATGAAGAGGGCCCTCTGCACTTCACTGCCATCCGCTCCGATGCATCACATCTCCTGCGGGCGGTCACCTCCGTGATCAGAGGCCGGAGAAGCCGATGGGCAACCCCCCGGCAGGGCTACCTGAGCCACAACCTTCGTGACCTTCGACTTTGCATCCAAGGCGGTTTTACGCTGGACGGTCAACTGTACCAGAGCGATCCCCGACTTGGCGCACTGAGGCTGAGCAAAGGTGGAGAGGTGGAATTCCTGAGATTATGACTGCCCGATTACCGGACGAGCTCATCGAGCTGATTCAACAGGAATCCTCCAAGGTCAACCCGGAAGGGTTGAACCTGTTGGCGGAGACCATCCTGGCACGGCATGGAGAAGCGGTCCAGGCCATCCTGTTTTACGGGTCCTGCTTGCGTACAGGGCAGGAGAAAGAGGGGGTTGTTGATCTGTATGTCATCGTGGATGCCTACCTGCCGGCTTATGGCAAGGCAGGTTTTGCCCTTTTGAACTGGATGCTGCCGCCCAACGTGTTCTATCTGGAAGTCCCCGATGGCGGGAGAGTGATCTGCGCCAAGTATGCCGTGCTCAGCCTTGCCGACTTTCAGTGCGGCACTTCGGAGGCCTGGTTTCAATCCTACCTGTGGGCCAGGTTTGCACAGCCTGTGCGACTGCTGTACACACGATCCGAAACGACCGCTCAACACATCCATAGCGCACTGGCCCGGGCCGTGGTCACCTTTCTACGTTCTGTCCTCCCTCAATTTTCATCCCCGTTCAGCGCACGGGAATTGTGGTGCAGGGGGCTTTTTCTCAGTTACCGGTCGGAACTGAGGGCGGAAAAACAAGACCAGCCGACCCGCCTCTTCGATGCAGACCGCAGCCATTATGAGCGGGTCACCCGAAGCGCCATGGCAGCCGTTCCCTTCCAGGTGGAAGTGATCCCTCAGGGCGATTCCGTTTGCTACCGGGCGAACATTTCGGCCCGAAGACGGTTTCTGAACCGCCTGGCATGGCAAGCCCGCCGCGTACAGGGCAAGTGCCTGTCGGTGCTGCGGCTGACCAAGGGCCTTTTCACATTCCAGGGCGGGCTGGATTACATCCTGTGGAAGATCGAGCGGCACTCCGGTATTCGCATCCCGGAGGATTCCGCGCTTCGAAGACATCCTGTAAGCGGCATCTGGGTGATCTTCTGGCGGCTGTATCGGCGCGGGGGGTTCAGATAGCGCAAAATTTGCGTTTCAGGTCAGGATATGTCTTTCAGCAAATGCACGATTGTCTGTCTCACGGTTTTACTTCTAGCCGGTGCGGGTCAAACGGCCACAGCCCTGGCGGCAAGCCCCGGGTCGGTCTCCTCCCCAAAGGGCGCCGGTTGGACGGGCCTGACATATACCCACTCCAAGATGCTGGGAAAATTGACGGTGCAGATTCAGATACAGGCTCCGGCGACTGACACGCTCCTGAAAAGGATGGGGGCAGGCCTTGCGGAATCTTCGGAAGCGGCTAAAAAGATGAAGCTCATGGCCGTGGACATGAGAGCGGAGGGACTGGCCTTTGTCGATGAGCAATATACGGAGGAGATCTGGTTTAACGCAGCAGACGGCAGAGCGTACCGGCGTATCCGCTGGCTGAAAGGGGGGGACCCTTGGGTCAAGATCTACTCCTGGGCAAAAAAGGGCGTGCGGAGACAGATGATTCAACCTGTCGGCCGTGATGAACGCAATCAGGACCCGATACAATGGACCAAGACCACGGAATCCTTTTATCCCTATCCCAAAGACACTGTCTATCCCGAGGTCATATCCGACCCGACGCTTCTGCTCTATCTTCTTTCTGTCCTTGAAGCCCCGAAACTGAATCCCCCCTTTGAGCTTCGTGTCTTCGGCAAACAGCAGCTGCACCGGCTGACCTGTCGCCCTGAGAAATCATCGCCAATGACTGTCTCATACAGGGCCCATTCTTCATCGGGCGTCGTTGAGGTAAACACCACGATCACGCCTCTCGTTTTTTCAGTTGAGGCGGAGTCCCCGGCGACTCGAGACAGGAAGCCGGAAAGATTTTCGCTCCTCGGCCTTCATAACGATATCCGTATCTACCTCGATCCTTCAACGCATCTTCCGATCCGGGTCAGCGGGAGAAATTCATTTTTGGGGGAACTGATTCTTGACCTGCGTGATGCGCAACTGAATTGATGCCCGCGGCCTTTCGTGTTCAAATATCCTTCTCGCCGGCGATCCGCCTGACCGTATTCCAGTCCCCTGCTGTATCCACATCAATGGCCGCTTCGGGAAACGGCAGGATTACAGCACCCGCCCTGAAGCCCAGGCGGTGCGACACATGATCCATCGCCCTTGCAAGCGTGATACCCCCTGACAGATATCGCATCACCGCAATCCAGCCGAATACACGGATGACGCGCAAGGGGCTTTTGCGCTGATTTTCCACCTGACGCCAGAACAATGCCGCGGCTCGTGCCCGGGGGGTCAAAAAAGCAAAAAGGTTGCACGAGCAATAGGCCCCGTCCTTGAAACGATAGGCCGTTCTGCGAGTTTCCGGGTACGCGGTGGTCACCTCTTCATGCCGGGCGACTGCGGCAACCACATCGCATCCCGAGGACAGGGCCTGCAAGCAGAAATAATCAACGACCCGTGGGCTCAAAAGCGCGTGATCGCTGGTCGTCAGGAGCACAGGCGTATCTTCCGGAAGCTGTTGCAGGACATGGTAAGCGCTTGAGCTTGGCGTGGCCTGGTTTTCGAACCACCGGACTTCGCCGGCGGCAACATAGTCCCTGAGTGCGGGCTCCTGTGCCATGACGGTTCCGGGCGGTCCGCAAAGGATCCGCTCTCCCACACAGCGGGAGGAGCGCAGGGCTTCAAGGACCCTGAAAACCATCGGGACGCCGTCAACGGGCGCCAGAGATTTACAGCGAACGCCGGCAGCTCTGGCGACTTCATTGAACGCTTCGCGGTCTGCCGCCAGCACAATGGCCGTAAAATGCGGCCCGGATGCATTCATAAATTCAGCCTATCCCAATGACTTGCTGTAAATGCGGTAGGTTTTGCTTACCCTGCCCCCGATGTCCTCGATGATTGCCCGCATCCCGGTGTTGTCTTCCAGTATCCAGGAAAGCTCGACATTTTTGATGCCGTAGTCGGCAGCCGGTTCCCGCAGCTCGCTGATCAGCCGGTATGCGAGCTCTGCACCCAGCATACTGTTGTGATAGAGACGGCGAACCCCCATAAGGGGGACTCTTGCGGTTTCGGGATGCTTTACCTTGATGTTCCACAGCAGTTTTAGCCAACCCAAAGGCCATATCCGCCCCTTACACGCACTGATAGCCTCATTCAGGTTGGGGAGCATCACCATGAATGCCGCAGGGACCCCATCCACCTCAGCAATCCTGATAAAATTCTCATTTACAAGAAGTTTCAGAGACTTGCCGAGAAGTTCAAATTCCTTCCGCGTAAAAGGCACAAAACCCCAATTATTTGACCAGGCGTCATTGAAAAGGTTGTGAATGATATTCAAGTCTTCCTGAAAATGCCTTTTTCGAAGCGTTCTTGTTCGAATGCGGCCTTTGGTCCTCTTGATGATGGTTCGCATGGTCGTCGAGGATTCAAAAGCCACATCGATGACATAAGCCAGCAGATCTTTTTCCTTGAGATACCCGCATTGCTCAATGCGCCGGCCGTAGTAAGGGCGGGCATGCCCCATCATCACAGACGGAGGCGTGTCAAACCCCGCTACCAGCATGCCGCATTCCTGGTTTATGGACAGATTAAAAGGTCCCCGAGCCCTTTTCATGCCCTGGTTGCGCAACCAGTTTTCCGCCGTACCCAGCAGCGCACGAAAGGTTTCCATGTCATCCTCGGCCTCCAGCATTCCCCAAAAACCGGTGTCGTCTTGATAGTGTTCAAGGTGAAGCCGATCGATCTGGGCGCTGATCCGTCCCACGGGCCTGCCTTCTCGGTAGGCCATCCAGAGGCAACAGGCTGCATGTTCAAAATAGGGATTGTTGGGAGAAAGATGCATTCGCCGTTCAAACAACAGGGGCGGCACCCACACGGGATCATCGTGATACAATGACACGGGCAAGCGAATAAAGGCCTCGCGCCTCCGTCGGTCCTCGACTCTCACTATTTCAACGGATCTGTCGTACGGCAGGCCTTGAACCATGTTTGAACCGCCCCGGGTTTTCCGGAGCCTCCGTTAGTTAAGTCCAGCCACCATAGCCAGCGCTTCCTGACACTGATGGTAACTATTCACCCCATCTATTGTTTCAAGAGTATCTTACCCCTTAAAAAAGTCAAGGGATTTTTTCTCAACTTTCGCACACGTTTAAACAAGACTATCTGCCTGTTCTTTAACAATAAGCGGCGTTATTTTGCCATGCAAGTAGCCACCTTGCCCCGTAAATTGGCGGCAGATCTCTGAGAAACCGGTCGATCAGGGATCGGAGCAGTTCTCTGGTCATTTCCGTGGCGGCGCCCAATGCCTGCTCCAGAAAGATCAGCACGATGGCCAGCGCTTCAGCAAAGGTCGCCTGCCGGAGTTTTTCGCAACAGGCGTGAAACAGGGTCCCAAGAGTTCTGGGGTCCTTGTTGGTCCTCTTGGCCTCGGCCAGCATCACCCGTTCCGTCACAGTAAATGACGTAGTCTGGCGATTCGACATCCTCCGTAAAAGCAAGCCACTGACAGAACAGTATAATTAGGCCTATCTTTGCCGGGAAGCAATGGCCCATGAAAATTTTGCTATCTTTTTTGGAACAGTAGGCGCGGAGGGCTGCAGAAGAGATTTGATGCCACCCTCGAACGGTGGATAAATGACGCCTTTTTCGGTGATGATCGCGGTAATAAGCTCGGCGGGGGTGACGTCGAAGGCGGGATTCCAGACGGATACGCCTTCCGGGGCGATCTCGGTTCCGCCAAAGCGGGTGATTTCGGCGTGATCGCGCTCCTCGATGGGGATCAGGCCGCCATCGGCAAGGGAGACGTCTATCGTGGAGACGGGGGCGGCGATGTAGAGGGGGAGGCCGTGGGCTCGGGCGAGAACGGCAAGGCCGTAAGTGCCGATCTTGTTTGCGGTATCGCCGTTCGCGGCGATGCGGTCGGCGCCGACGATCACCAGATCGACCCGCTTTTGCTTCATCAGAAAGGCGGCCATGTTGTCGGCGATTAAGGTGCAGGGGATGCCTTCGCGGGTCAGCTCCCAGGCGGTGAGCCTCGCCCCCTGCAGGACAGGGCGCGTCTCGTCGGCGTAAACGTGGATTTTTTTGCCCTGTTCCCAGGCCGACCGGACCACCCCGAGGGCCGTTCCATAGCCGGCGGTGGCGAGCGCCCCGGCGTTGCAGTGGGTCAGTATCCGGGCGCCGTCGGGGATCAGACCGCTGCCGTTCCGGCCGAGGCGGACGTTGATCGCGATATCATCCTCGCAGGTGCGGACTGCCTCGGCGATCAGGGCGTTCTGAAGGGCGGCAATATCCGTTGTCGTGAGGGTCCGGCGGGAAGCGGTTATTGATAAGTCACTGTCACTGCTGACGCTTTCATCGTTTCCAGCCGGAAGGCCAAGCGTTTCGGCAAAGCGGGCGCGCATCCTCTCGATCGCCCAGAACAGATTCCGGGCCGTCGGGCGGGAGGCGGCGAAATGACCGCATATTTCGTCAAAGTCCTTTTGAATTTCACTGATTGAAGAGGCGGTCAACGAAAGCGCGCCGAGGGCGATGCCCATTGCCGCCGCCACGCCGATTGCCGGCGCGCCGCGCACGGTCAGGTTCTTGATCGCCTCGACGACCTGACGGTAATCGGTGCAGGTCAGATAGATCTCCTCGACGGGCAGGGCACGCTGGTCGATCAGCAAAACGGCGTTGTCCTTCCATGAGATCGTTATAATCGGTTCGGTCAACTGTGTACGCTCCCTCACCCTGACCCTCGCCGGTTTGGGGAGAGGGGATGTTCCATGAGAAAAATATTACGGATTTGACAGCATTTTTTTCAGCAGGTCGTTGAGCATCTGCGGGTTGGCCTTGCCGCCGGTCGCCTTCATCGCCTGGCCGACGAAGAAGCCGAAGAGCTTTTCCTTCCCGTCCCGGTACTGGGCAACCTGGTCGGGGTTCTTCGCGAGGATTTCGGAGAGCGTCGCGGCCAGGGCATCGCCGTCGGTGATCTGGACGAGCCCCTTTTCCCTGATGATCTCCTCCGGCGTCCCGCCGGTTTTGTACATCGCCTCGCTGATTTCCTTGGCCATCTTGCCGCTGATCGTTCCTTCCTGAATCAGCCTGATCATCGCGGCAAGGCTGGCGGTGGAAACAGGGCAATCCGCAACGCCTTTCTTTTCGTCGTTCAGGAACCTCAGGATATCGCCCATCACCCAGTTCGCGGCGGCCTTCGGCTGCCCGGAAAGGCGGGCGACCTCCTCAAAATAGTCGGCAAGCGCCCGGCTTTGGGTAAGCACCCCGGCGTCATAGGCGGAAAGCTGGTATTCGCCGACAAAACGCTCTCTTTTCTCCAGAGGCAGCTCCGGCATGCTGCGGCGGATTTCATCCTGCCACTGATCGTCGATCAGGATCGGAACGAGGTCCGGCTCGGGAAAATAACGGTAGTCGTGGGCCTCCTCCTTGCTCCGCATCGACTTGGTCACCCCGGCGGCATCGTCCCACAGACGGGTCTCCTGCACCACCGTGCCGCCGCTTTCGAGCAGATATTGCTGGCGCTTGATCTCGTACTCCAGGGCGCGTTGGACATTCCTGAATGAATTCATATTTTTGAGTTCTGCCCTGGTGCCGAATTCCTGCTGCCCGACCGGCCTGAGCGAGATGTTCGCGTCACAGCGGAAGCTGCCCTCCTCCATGTTGCCGTCGCAGATTTCCAGATAAACGAGAATTTCGTGGAGACGCCGCAGGTATGCCGCCGCTTCCTCGGCGGTGCGGATGTCCGGATCGCCAACTATCTCGATCAGGGGAACGCCGGTGCGGTTCAGATCGACATAGCTGGAAGAGCTGTTCTCGTCATGGATAAGCTTGCCCGCATCCTCCTCCATGTGAATCCGGGTAATGCCGATCCTCTTTTTGCCGGCGTCGGTTTCGATATCGACCCAGCCATGTTCGGCGGGCGGCTCGGCGTACTGCGATATCTGGTATCCCTTCGGAAGATCAGGATAAAAATAGTTTTTCCGGGCAAAACTCGATTCGCGGCTGATCGTGCAATTGGTCGCCATCGCCATTTTCAGCAGAAAATCGACCACCTTTTTGTTCAAGACCGGCAAAACCCCGGGCATCCCGAGACAGACCGGGCAGGTATGGCTGTTCGGCTCCGCCCCGAATTTCGTGGAGCAGCCGCAGAAGATTTTCGTATCCGTCAAAAGCTGGGCGTGCACCTCCAGCCCGATTACAGGTTCAAAGTGTAAACATGAATCTTCGATTTCCATCAGAGATTGGGTCTCCTTTTCTCGATTTGAGCGTGTTTTTCATAGGCCGAGGCGATCTGGAGCAGACGTCCCTCCTGGAAGTGGCCCGCCAGAAACTGCACCCCGATCGGCAACCCGGAGGCGCTGTAACCGCAGGGAACGGATATCCCCGGAATACCGGCCAGATTCGTTGAAATGGTAAAAAGATCGGAAAGATACATCTGCATCGGGTCGTCCGTCTTTTCACCGATGCGGAAGGCTGGGGTCGGCGTTGTCGGCGTCAGAAGCGCGTCGCAGGTCTTGAACGCCTCGTCAAAATCCCGTTTGATCAGCGAGCGCACCTGCGAGGCCTTCTTGTAATAGGCGTCATAATAGCCGGATGAAAGAGCATAAGTGCCTATCATAATACGCCTTTTAACCTCGGAGCCAAAACCCGCCGAACGGGTTTTTTTGTACATGTCGAGCAAGTCGCGGCTCTCCGGAGAGCGGAAGCCGTATTTGACGCCGTCATAACGGGCAAGGTTCGAGGATGCCTCCGCCGGCGCGACGATATAGTAAACGGCAAGGCAGTACTCGGTGTGGGGAAGCGAAACCTCCACGCACCGGGCGCCCGCGCTTTCGACGGTCTTGACCGCCTGACGGACGGCCTTTTCGACCTCGGGATCGAGGCCGCCGACAAAATACTCCTGCGGGATGCCGACCGTCCACCCTTCGATCCCCTTGCCGAGAAACTGTCTGTAATCAGGAACTTCCTCCGCTGCCGATGTGGAATCGCGGTTGTCGTAACCGGCAAGGACGTTCATCATGATCGCGCAATCCTCGACATCCTTCGTGAACGGGCCAATCTGGTCGAGCGACGACGCGAAGGCAATCAGACCGAAACGGGAAACCCGTCCGTAGGTCGGTTTCATCCCGACTATGCCGCAGAGGGCCGCCGGCTGGCGGATCGATCCGCCCGTGTCGGAGCCGATCGCGGCGATGCATTCGTCGGCCGCCACCGCCGCCGCCGAGCCGCCGCTGGAACCTCCGGGAATCCGCTCCAGATCCCAGGGGTTGCGGGATGCTCCGTAGAATGAAGTCTCGGTGGAGGAGCCCATCGCGAACTCATCCATGTTGGTCTTGCCGGTAAACACCGCCCCCGCCGCGCGCAGTTTTTCGATTACCGTCGCATCGTAGGGAGGGATGAAGCTGGAAAGCATCCGGGAGCCGCAGGTCGTAAGGGTCCCCTTCGTGCAGGCAATATCCTTCAACGCAATCGGGATGCCGGCCAGAAGCCCGCCTTCTCCCTTCTTGAGCGCCGCATCGGCCTGCTTCGCCTCGGCAAAGGCCGTCTCTTTCATCAGCGTGATGTAGGCGCGGACATCCTTTTCCACCGCGTCAATCCGGGCAAAAGAAGCGGCCGTTATCTCCTCGGCGGACGTTTCTCCGGTCCGGAGCTTTTCGTTCAGTTCGTGAATGGTCAGTCGATGCAATTCCATGATGCATTTCTCTCTTTTTAATTGGGGACAGCCAACTATTATTCGATTACTTTCGGAACCTGGAAAAAACGGCCGCGCACCTCCGGGGCATTGGCCAGCGACTGCTCCGGGAGGAAGGAATCTTTGACATCATCCGCCCGGAAGGCGTTTTTTCTCAGAGTCGCGTTCGCCAGCGGCTCCACTCCGGCCGTTTCCACCTCGGAGAGTTTGTCCATATAGCTGAGGATGTCGTTCATCTGGGCCGTGAATTTTTCGGTCTCCTCTTCCTTGAATTCGAGCCTTGCAAGATGGGCCACCCAGGCAACTTGATCCTTGCTGATCTTGATATTATCCAATGAAATCACCCCTCTTTTCGATTCCACGGCGGCAAGGGCGCGCGCCGGGGTTCTCTTAAAATGTCTTTGGGGTAATATTGCTTTCAGCCGTGAAAATCAAGCCGTTTTTACCGCATGACATCCAAACGGGGCAGGTTTTAAGATAATTTTTAGTCGGACGAGGATTTATCGAGCTGGATGATTCCCAGCAGTTGCTCAAACTCTTCGGGCGCAAGCCGTACCGGCGGCATCATGGCGTTTATCCTGATATCACGAGGATTTTCCAGCCATTTCTTCAGCCTGTCGGGATTCCATGATTCCGCGTCACGATATGTCCGGGGATAAAATTCGGAAAAGAGCCCGGACAGGTTCGGACCAATATAGCCGCCCCCCAGTCCGCCCGCTCGTTCGCTGAGGATTTTGTGGCACTTGCCGCATTGTCCGGCAAATACGTTCTTTCGGATATTTTTCACGTCCTGAAAATGAACTGCGAGGGCGGTTTCTCCCGTCGGCGGCTTTTCAAATTTTGCACGCGCCAGGATGGCGTTGACCAGATCGGCAATCTGGACGTCGCTCGCATGGAAGTTCGGCATGAAGAGCACCGGCGCCCTGATCGATTCGTAGATATCACGGGCCTTTCCCGTCGCTCCCGTCACGTCGAGACTGCCCGCCAGCCGGTTCCCCTTTTCCTCGTAACGATGACAACGCCGACAGGCTAAGCGCTCCAGAAGTTTTTTCCCCCGCTCCGCCACCTGATTGCCCTCGATTTTATACTGGGCAAATCTGCCGGCGACAAGATCATAATGGGCGATTTCCTTGCGCCTGGTACGGTCGTCACCCCCGTGGCAGCTTACACAGCTCCCCTTCCCGGAATGGTGAGGCTGGTGGCATGTTATACAGGCGCTCCGCCGGGCGGGAAAGGCGTAATCCGCTAGAGAGGCCGTAAGCAATACTGCTACCAGACAGGCGCGATAAAAGACCAATTTTCACCCCTGAAGAACATGGCTATAATCGTCAACGTTAAAATCGCCGTAAACGTGACAACCGTAATGAGCGTCACCGGGAGCTGTCCGTCGGCAAACCATCTGGCCCGGGTGGCCGGGGGGCTGATCGGCAGCCAGGGAATCAGCAGAAAGAAAGCGCCGATCGCGGCAACCAGATACGAAAGATAGCTGGAATAGCTGACAAGTTCCTGAATCCAAAGCAGAAACCATGCCGACTTGACCGGATTGGGAACATGGCGGATGTCCGCCGGCGCCTGAAGCGGCGCCGTTATGAAGAACGCCAGCACAAAAACCGCCCCGCAGAAAAGCGCTGCTGCCAGTTTTATCAGGTGAAAAAAATGCGGGGAACTCTTTATGTAATCTTTCACAATCGCACCTCAGCGACCAAGATGAAAAAACTCACAGATACGGCAAAAGCCCCCGGTCCTTCCGGATACGGTAAAAATGGAGGCCGGAAAGAGAGAGCACCGACAGCGGCAGCAGCACGATGTGCAGTATGTAAAAGCGCAGCAGCGACATCGGCTGGCCGACTCCGTCGGGCACGAGGATCCCCCGCACCGGGGGCCCCAGAAACGTTGTCCCGACCAGCTCCATCCCCGTCTGGGTCGCCCACAGGCTGAGCTGGTCCAGCGGCAGCAGATAGCCGGTGTAAGCATCGAAAATCGTAATGCAGAGGAGCGAAAACCCGATCACCCAGTTGAACTCGCGCGGCTTGCGGTAGGCCCCGGTAAGAATGACCCGCAGGGTGTGGAGAAAAATGAGGACGAGAAAAAGGTGGGAAGAAAGCCGGTGCAGACTCCGCAGATACCGCCCCCCCCAGACCGATTCTTCCAGAAACAGGATGGATTGAAACGCCCGTTCCGGCGCAGGCTGGTAATGGAAAAGGAGCAGCAGCCCGGAGGCGATAAGCAGTAAAAACGAGGTAAAGGCCAGCCCGCCCAGGCAGAAGGTATAGGTTATCCGCAGATTGCGTTGCAGCACAATCCGGGGAAATATGTGTTTCAAAAAATCCTTGAACAAAAAAATCGTCTCCCCACTGAGAAATTGCCGTGAAAATTGGCAAATGTTTCCGCTTCCTGTCGCTGTCAATCCATGATTACAGCAGCACCGCAATCCGCCCGTCGCGCTCCTCCACCCTGTACAGCGGCAAAGGCCGGTCCGCCGGTCCCTTGATGACAGCTCCCTTCCAGTCGAAACTGCTTCCGTGGCACGGACAGACAAGCTGACCGGGCGTCGCGGAAACGGTGCAGCCCAGATGGGTGCAAACCAGACTGACGGCGGATATTTTATCCGACTCCCTGATGACGGCGACTCGCGCCTCCTTATAGACGAGGGCGCCGTTACTCGGAATGTCCTTCTCGGCGACGGTAAGCAGCGTCTTTTTGCTCTTGGCGGCCGGTTTCAGAAACCTCGTCAGTGAGAAGAACCCGGTTGCCAGAAACGCTAATGCGACGAGGAACCGTCGACGCGATTGACCAGTTTTTGCCATTTTTCCAGGTATCCTCTCCAATAAGCCGGCGTTTTTTTCGACATCCGCAGATAGCGTTCAAGGGGCAGAAAGTCTCCATTTACAACCTTCTGGCCAGTCCGCTCCCAGAAAGAGGGAAGCGTCATTCCATCGGCCGAAAGGTTATAAATCCTGTCCTCTTTTTTTTCCATAATAAAACGCCGGGAATTTTCATGGCAGCCATCGCACATGACAGTTCCCCGCCTTATCGTGTGCGGGAAAAAGGCCTTCCATTCGGCGGCAAGCAGCCGGTTTTCCTTGCCTTCCGGCCGGTTGTTCTTGACGGTCGTTCCGTATAAAATAAACTCGGGCCGGAGCGGACTGACTCTGCCTGCGGCATTGACCCCCAAAGGCGGGGCATCCTGTTTCTTGAGATAGGAGCTTTTCACATATTCCCCTCTGTTTTTGACTGCCGCAAACTCTTTCTGCACAGGGCTGTTTATAAACCGGAGATAGAAGGTTCCGTACTCCTGCGCCGCCCAGGCGGAATGGCAGGCATAACATTCCAGCTTTTCCATGTGGGCCTTTATCCGGTGCTCGACGACGGTTTTCTGCGCCTGATGGCAATCCACGCATTTCCGGGAAGACTTCGCGCCCGCAACGAGACTTTTCATGGAGTGACAGGCCCCGCAGGTCATCCCCGCCTCCGCGTGGACGTCCGGAAGCATCTTCAGGGATTTCTCGCCAAAGGCTGTCTTGCCTCTCTGGTAACGGCTGCTATCTTCCCGGGGCGCCATACCGTAGTACTCCATCCCGACGTAATACCCCTTGTGACAAGCCATGCAGCTCTTGTCCGCTGCCTTGACGATTTTGTGCCCCTCCCCCCCGTGGCAGTCGGTGCAACTCTTCAGATGGCAGGAGCCGCAGTTTTTTCCGAAAAAACCGGGGTCGCTGTTGCCGATAGTTCGCTGAACAAAGAGCTTCTCCCTGCTTCCGGTCGCCATGGCATGATCGAACAGGGCGCCGTAACCCTGATGGCAGCCGACGCAGCCGGCGGCATGATGCTTTCCGGATGCCGGATCGGCGATGACGTCCGGCTTTTCGCGGTGGCAGGATGCGCACGGAAGCGCCGCATGGATGCCTTTCAATACAACCTGATGACAGGATGTGCAGTTTTCGCCGGCAGCGCCGCCCGCCGGATTAATGAGCAGCAAGCAGGCGGCGATGCAGATTATCATCAAGCGCATTATAATCAAGTTCCTTTCGGTAAATCGGGTCTTTGGCCTTGTCATGACAAACAATGCAGAGATTGACGGCGAGCGTGCGCCGCACCTCTTTTCCGTTCAAAGGGCGGGAATTTTTACGGGTAATGGCGGAAAAGGCCCGCACCTTTCCCTGTTCCATGGCGATATAGCCGTCCAGCGGCTTGCTCTCCGATTTTTCGCAGATCATCGTGGCGTTTATGCTGTTTCCCTCGACCACATGCTGGCCGAAACCGAGAAATGATGGATTGGCATGGCATTCATTGCACCCGATCGCCTTCGTTCCGGTATTGTGCGAATAAAACGGGGCAAAACGCAACTGACTCTTTCCTTTGAACTTTGCCACGTATTCGTCTTTGGAAACAGTTCCGTCCGCCTCGATGACGGTGACAAAAGTCTGACAACCGGGGGTTACGGGGGAAATCTTGCCCCGCTGATTCAGCGCCAGCGGGAACGGATAGAGCGCCCGGTAATCCTCGGTCTCGCTGAAGCGGCCGGGGGTGACCATTTGCTTGATATAATCTATCCCCGGCTTTGTTTTGTCATAGCTGGTATGGCATCCATAACACTGGGCCACCGTGCGCGAATGGCAGGAATAGCATTCCAGACGGTCATGCCCGAAGACGGCATGCTCCGGAGTTCCGGAAATAACCTTGCTTTTGAACAGTTTCCCGCTCCTTTTACCGAGAACATAGACAATCCCATCCTGATAAAAAACATTGGAATACATCCGCCCTTTGGCGGTAAGCACCATCTTCATCCCCGGACGCATCTTGATCTTGTACTGCTGAGACTCGCGCAGCGCCTCATCGCTTTCCCTCGTTATTTCGCGGTACCGGGGCCGGGAATCTCCCCCGCCATGGCAATCCTCGCAACTGATCTCCGTCTGGAGATACATGTTTTCATGCGCGTAACCGTCCCCCATGACGTCCCGCGAGGTATGACAGTCTATGCAGTCCATGCCCGCGGCAAAATGAACGTCCGGGGCGATCCGGGTGGCGTTGCGGTTGCCGCTCAACATGACCGGTCCGGGAGATCCGTTTCTGGTCGGCACGAGAGAGTTGCTGCCATCATTGAATCCCTCGTAGTAAAGGGCGATCCGGCCGCTGCGGTTGTGGCACCGGGAACAAACCTTGTTGTCGGGAAGTTTTTCCATCTGGTGGCTTGCGGAATAGGGCGACTTACCTTTGAGGGACGGATCCCTCCCCTCGTAGGTCGCCCGGTCGTTGTACGGGAAATGACAAGCCGCGCAGCCAGCCGCGTGGCTCGCCGTGTAAACGTTGGTGGTATCGATCCCCACATGGCACTGGGAACAGAACTTGCGGTACAGTTCGCCGGAAAGATGGTCCAGATCGGCAACGCCGTTCAGCAGCAGCTCATGCCCCCGGGCATCAAATACCCGGTCAGCCTTCCCGGCATAGAGACGTCCATTCTCTCCCTCCCAGGTCATCTGGATATTCCTGATCATGCCGGTCGTCGTGTACATCAGGTTGGAACGCATGCGGCTCAACTGGTGGTAGTGACACTCCCCGCAGCCCTTTTCCCAGGTATCGGGAGCCGATGGATTCTTCGGCCCCAGCATCTCCTGATGACTTTTTTTGGCATCGAGCGTCCGGTCGTCTCCACGATGGCAGGAGACGCAGGAATTGTGGGCGGGAGAAAGGAGCTCGATGCCCCGGTGGCAGGATTCGCAGGTCGATGTCCGCATATCCGGCCGGTTACAGCCGAAAAGAGAAAGCAGAATCAGGAATGACGGGAAAAGCCGGTTATGAAGCATTGGCGTCGATCACCGTTATGTAAGCAGTTGCGCTGGTCGTCCTTACGGAATGCTTCTATAATCAACTCATCGCTCAGTCAAGCTGTTTGCGCGAATTCTCAAAAAAAGAACCGGCGGGATTTCCTCCCGCCGGTCGCTTTCAACTGCTTGCTGCTGCCCGACACCGGACTTAACCGTCCCTGTGTCTGTTATTTCCCCTTTGTGCTGACGCTGACGGTCTTTTTGAATTCCCGCCAGAGAAACGCATTCGAGTTCATCGATCCAAACGGAAGGTACCAGAGCTTAACCTCGACGTTCAGATCATGCGCCAGTTGCTTATTGACCGTCTTCCCGTTCTCCTTTACATCGCCGAACGGATAGAGAATATCGAAACGCTCGTGAACAGCCTTGCCGGGGGGGAGACCAGTATCCTCGATTATCCCGCTCTTTTCATAGGGGCCTCGTCCCATCCGGTCACCCCGGGCCAATTGCTGCGGCACCGGCATGTAAACCTTTTCCTGATTGAAAACCTCATCTCCATCCTTCGTTGTTGCAATTACCGACAGAACCAGTCGGTTGGGGGTCGGTCACCCATCGGGGATCGAGTGTCCCGACCGGTTGATCATCTCCACCTTCACCACAACCTTCGGGACAATGTCGGTTATGTCGCGCCAGTAGTATCCGAATGCCTCGACCTTGAAGTCGACCGCATCCTTGATCATCGCCGGGTCCCTATATCCCTGGATATTATGACCGAGCTTGCTCTTCTCCATGTGGCAACCCTGACAGGACTCCTGTCCCACCTCGGATTTGTACGCCCACAGATAGCTGCCGTAAGAAGTGCAGCACTGGGTCGGTTCGTCCTGCTCGAAATTCGGGCCGAGCCCGTGGCACTGGCCGCACTGAATCGCCTCTTTCATAATGGGACTGACTGCCATCTTCGGAAAAGCATCCGAGGGATGATCCCCATCCTTCGAACCGTAAACAACCCCGGCCTTCGGATAGCCATCCTGCCATTTATGGGTGATGGCGTTACGGTTATGGCAGACAAGACAGTTAATGGAAACGCTCTTCAGTTTGGCTTCTTCCTTCTGCGCCGTCTCCTTGTCCTTCCTCTTCAGAGCGTCTTTCCAGCTGTAAAGAGACGTAACAATCTCCTGGGCAACCGAGTCCTCGGCGTCCGCAAGCTGCGGCAGATGGCACTTCGCACATCCCATCAGATGCTCCACCCTCACGTCCTTCGGACTCTTCACCCCCGAATAAGGCTGTTCCATCCAGCCGTTTTCGATAGAGCTCATAATAGTCATCGCGGTACGCGCCGTACCGAAAATTGACCGCGAATGAATAGACTTCTGAGCCTCGTCATGCTGCTCCTTGTGACATTCAACGCAGGAGCTCGAATCATACATCTTCGCCAGCTCTGCAACACTCTTTGCCTTTCCGGATTTGGCGACGATGGTGTCTTTCCACCCGATCCCGGCCTTTTCCGCAAACGAAAGGGAAGCGAAGGCGATGATCGCTATCACCGCCAACAGCAGACCTTTCATTGGTATTTTTATCATACCCACCTCTCTCTATCGTGTTTCAGGGAAGACAACCGCATGCTGTCCCGATATTCACGGCAGTGCGGTCGCCCTCCTCTTTAAAATCAGCAGCCCTGAAGCTCATCCCCGGACGACTCTTCCAGGGAAATCGTTGAGTCAACCTTGATTTTGGCAGCCTTGGCTCTGCTGAAGCGCAGAACAACTTCACTGCCTTTCATCGAAACGATCTTCGGGGCGCCGCCGCCGCCGATAACCGTGGCGCCGACCTTAACCCAGGCCGGAACGGCGCCTTCCAGCGCAACCGTGACCTTGTCGCCCGCTACTTTGACAACCTTGCCATCCAACTTGTCGGCCGCTATGGCTGATGCCGCCATGCCTGCTACCAGCAGAACTGCCATGATCATGATTCTGATTTTTTTTGCCATTTTCTTCTCCTTTTCTTTTATTGTTGGTTTAATCCATACGCCAAGCCGCTCAATCAGCCAACATGCGGCCTGACGCATGGATATTATCACTTCTTTGCTTAGAAGATGACCTGGAGCTGCGCGACGAAACTCATAAAACTTTCGGTACTGTCGGCGCCGGTCCCTGTCCCCTTGTCAAAGCTGGTATTGCTTGCTTCCAGCGTAATCTTGAGGTTCTGCCCCCGGATGTAGTAATTGAAGCCTCCACCGTACCATTCCACCTCCTGATCGACAATGCCGTTCAGGTTGGCAAATGCCCACTTTTCATATCTGGCAAAAAACTGAAGGGGGATATTCGGCAGCATGTAACCGGCCTTTACGTAAAAACCGTTCTTCTCCCCTTTTAATCCAATCGTATCGGGATCGGGATTAAAACCCTTGTATGCGTTGCCGAGATCGATATCCTCATAGGCGGCAGAAGCGGTAACCGTGCCAAAATTCTCTATAGGGTATTCAAAAAAGATGTCGGCCGTCCACGCCTTGTAATCCTTCGCGTCGGTTCTGGCAACGGTATCCGCATAAGCGACGTCGGGTTCAAACTGATAGGCGGCGCCGATGGTCAGAACCTGTTTATTCCCCAGATAGGTTCCCTTATAGCCATAGTCGTTTTCCGGATCCAGAAGCGTCACATGTCCGCGCACCGAATACCGGAAACTCGATTCCGGCTGGGGAGCGGCCGCGGTAGTGGCATTTCTCCCCTCCATGACATCGGCCCGATACTGGAACATGTCGTCAAACAGGTTCCCCCAGATCGCGATACCCTTGTCACGGGTGGTCACATAGGGGGCGCGGATGAAGAGAGACCGATCAAGGGTAAGAGGCATTTCACATGCTTCCAGGTTTTCACGCGAAAGGTTGTATTTGAACTTGCCGACGTTCACCTTGAACGCATCAGCGAAGTTAAAGCGCACCACCGCATCGAGCATCTGAAACTCGTAACCGCTGTCGGTATCGCTTACAGTGAGCGCGCCAAGATCCTGATGCTCGGTGTACTCCGTCTGCACGTAAATGCTCATCAGCCCGCCATATTTGCCCATGAGAGCCAGGCGGTTGCGGCGAAAGTTGAAATCATAGGTGGCAGACTCCTTGTTGGTCCCGGAACCATTGTCGCGTATGGTCATCTGCAATTGCCCCTTGTAGTCGAGTTGCAGCAGACCTTCATCTTTCGGCCCGAACTTCACTTGCGGACCGGCATAGGCGGTCCCGGCGAGCAGCGCCACACCAAGGACAACTGCTGCGAGTTTTGCTGTTATTCTAATGTTTGGCATAGGTCACTCCTTTTATAGGTTGTTTTCCGATTCTTTACTTTTCTACGGCATGCTCAATTTATACTTCTCCATTAGCAACCGCCGCCGGAGGAACCGCCGCCGGAGGGACTGCCGGAAGATGATGAGCTGAGCGGGCTTTTGTACTCCGTGTCCGCCTTTTCAATCTGGTTTGCCCTGGGATCGGTAGTGGAAGTAAAGATATCATCCAGATACTTGTAATAAGGATACGACTGTATCGTTAGTCCACTGTCCTTATTGTAGTTGACGGAAGTGCTGAGCGGGTATGTTGACCAGATCGATCCCGCTTTCAGGAGGCCTCCTTTTATATCTGCCATTTGTCCCCACTGCCCCCATGAGCCGTCATACCAAACGGTCTTCCAATTCAAGATGCCGTCCAAGGCAAAAAATGCAATCGACGCGGCGTTGCCTGCGCGGCAGTGGACATACGCTGTCTTCGTTTCATCCATGCCGACGGCGTTGAACTTGCTTTTGAGACTGGCTGGATTGCCATCGTCCGCCGGGTAAAATGCATTGGCTGAATACAGGGTTGATTGCGGCAGCATGACAGCGTTATTCATGTACCCTTCAAAAACGACATATTCCTTAGTTGTGCTGACGGCAAAGGGGAATAACCCTGTTGTCGAACCGGGAGTTCCCGCGTACCCCGGCGCGTGCAGGGTGTCGATGATAACGTGTTTCGTGCCGTCATAATTTTTTACCAGATCCATCATCTCGCCCAGAGAGGCGCGAAGTTGCGCCTGAACGCGATTGACGTCGCCCGGCGTGACGCAATAAGTGGAAGGCGTTATCTTCGGGGTGATTAACTGATCTATAGTGTAACCGGCGGTTTTCCAGGCAGTATCCACCCCATTGAGTACCTTCAGCTGGCTCTTCGGGAATCCCCAGTAACGGAAAGTGGAATACATTCTGCAGGCGTTCACAAGGTTGGTACTGGTAAAAACGATCGTTGTATGCGCGTCGATACCGGACCGCTGGATAATTGCATCCATATGCGGGCCATCCGTAACCATGGACGGGAACTCGGCAACACCCTCGAGACGGGTCAGCATTATCTCGGCATTATCCACCCTGAGCGCGCCGGGTATGTGCCCGGCATCATAGGTCGCCGTATCCTTCAAATCGAGAATGACGACCTTTTCTCCCGCAGCGGCGTTAACCAACCCCTGGTCCATCCAACCCTTCAAATCTGCGGCTCCAATTGAAGCTGTGGCCGTCCTCGTCAATACGGGTCCGGTACTGACAGCATCATAACTTGATGTCCCATCGCCGCAGCCCCAGAGAATAAAAAAAACTATTGCTATCGCACCTAACAGTGAAACCAGACGCATTTTGCCATTTTTCAACATGTTTTTATACATACCTCCTCCTCGGATCATTGATGGATTTTCCTCCTGACGTTACAAAGAGCCCTTCTTCACCCCCCTTCTTCTCTTGAACTGTCTTTTAAGTTCTATAGACGCCTGACCGCAAACAAAAGGTTGATTGGCAAATTTACCAACATAACGTAAAAAAATTATCTCGCCAGCCCCTGCAATTGCTTCTCCACCTTGTTTTGAACAACAGCCGTCGCACACGAAAAGAAATTCGCCACACACGCCTCTTCGAGCCTGTAGATCACTTCCCTGCCGACTTTCCGTGAAGAGATGATGCCTGATTCTTTCAGAACAAGCAGATGTTTGGAAATAGTGGATTTATCCAAATTGAATAATTCAAATATTTCGGAAAAGGAGCGTTCGCCATCCAGGATGAATCCGATGACCATCATTCGCACAGTATGGCCCATAGCCTTAACAACCTTAACCCTCAATTCCGCTTCGGAAAATGTTATCAAATACTTAACCCCCTCAAATCGCTAATCTGCTGACCGTATGCCTTTCAATCGATGTTTTGTCAAGCAAATTTGTTGGCGATTGGACAAACTGAGCAAGCGATTTCGGCGTCGCTGCCGAAGGCTTCCTGACCTCCTGCTATTGCTTTATGGCAACACGAATTTCCTGAATAAGACATGAGGACGCTACTCATTCAAAATCGGCCAATATGCCGCTTGCAGCTTCCGCACGTTTCCTATTGCCGGATCGCTCTCCAAATCGGCCTCGTCCGCAAGACGCATCACCGCTTCCTGCGTGGCCCGGGTTTCTCCGAGAAACTCCAGCAAAACCGCGCGGACGCATTTTACCAAACCCTGAACATTATACCCGCCTTCAAGCGCCGCGACAATGCGGCCGCCGCAAACCTCCTCCGCAAGATCGAGAAGCAGGCGGGCAAGGCAGGCAAATCCCGCGGGCGTTACCATCATCTCCCCGAGCGGATCGCCTTCATAGGGGTCGAACCCTGCCGAAATCAGGATAATCTCCGGGCGGAATTCATAAGCCACAGGCAGAAGAATATCTTGAAAGACGCGTGTGTACATGGCATCACCCGCACCGGGGCGCAGAGGAACATTGATCGTATAGCCGGCGCCGGCGCCCTTCCCGGTTTCCTCCGCTCCGCCCGTCCAAGGGTAGGCAGGGGACTGATGCGTCGAAAAATACAACACCTGTTTATCTTCATAAAACGCATTCTGAGTGCCATTGCCATGATGCAGATCCCAGTCCACGATCAAGACGCGCTTCATCCCCAGCCGGGCCAGAGCATGTCTGGCCCCGATGGCTACGTTGTTAAAGATGCAAAAACCAGCCGCTTCACTTTCCTGCGCATGATGGCCGGGAGGCCTTACCAGGGTAAAGGCGTTGTCCGTCCTCCCGGAAACAACGCTGTCAATGGCGGCAATAACCCCGCCTGCGGCCAGCCTCGCCGCATCGAACGTTTCGGAAGTTGCGGCGGTGTCGGGATCGAGCATTGTCAGGGTCTTTCCCGCCGTAGCAGCAATAGCAGCGATATACGCGGGGAGATGCACCCGCTCCAATTCGTTTTGCAGGGCGTATCTCGCCTCGATGTCGCTGAATTTCCATGACATATCGGGATTTTCGAGCATCTCGTATATCGCCGTCAGCCGTTCGGGAGATTCCGGCCAGCTGACGACGCCGCCGTGTCGCACATATTTGGCATTTTTGACAATTCCGGTATTTTTTGCCATCTGGGTCCTGTCTGCCGGTCGGGGTTTCGCGGCGCCGGAGCGGATGCGGGGGTTAGAATGCGAAGGACAGGGAGATTGACCCGAACTGCTGTTCCTTTTTCTGGGCGTCAAACTCCTTGGTCCGGTAGACGTACGAATAGGCAATCTTGAAGCGACGAATGTTCATGCCGATGCCGCCGGCAAGATCGGCGACAAACGGCTTTTTGTCGATGCTGTGGCTGTCCCGGAAGGTGTTTCCGTCAAGGGCGATGTTGCGGGCCACAAACTTGCCGTCAACTGCCAAAAAGAGGTGGATGCCGAACCGGGGAAACAAACGGACGGAACTGCGGTCGTCGTCCCCGGGGGCATTGCCGTCCGCTCCGGGACGGGTTATAAAGGTCCCGAAATTGTTCGGTATATTCCAGCCCAAACGTAGCTGGCCGCCCAGATTAATGCCGGTATAGGCATTCCCTGCGGCCATGCCCGCATGCGGGATGAAATCAAGGCCAACTTCTCGAGAACTTGCGCTTTTAAGCGCTTTCCATCTGCGTTCGCCGTAAATGTTTACGAGCGGCTCGTCGTGGAGCTGGTTTGCCCATCCCTTCGGGGCAACGTCGTTTATAAGACTGTGAATTTCCTTCTGAAAGTCTTCGGCATAGGAATGACGCCCGACAATGCCGATATCAAACTCCAGCGTATCCATTTGACTTTCGTTCTTGCTGTGCAGCCCCATCCCCAGATAGGTGAGCCCGGCGTAGGGACGATCGTTCGGCATCAGGGCGCTCCTCCATTTGTCATCCGGCGTATAAATATCCTGCACCAGGGATACGGAAACAAAGCGTTGCTCTCCGGGATCATTGACGAAGGGCAAATGTTCCAGGAGCCGCTGCATCCAGGAGGGCGCCTTCACAATGTCGCCGTAATTGGAAACATCCCGGGAAATCCACGATATTTTCGTTCCGCTGGTGTAGTAGCGATCGTAATCGTCAAGGGAAAAAAGATCGTTTTCCACGCAAAGGGTCAATGTATCATATTTCCCCGCTTCTTCCCCGGCGCGGCTCTGCTGAGGCAGCAAAAACAGCGTAATCAACAGAGCGAACAGCAGAAAAGTTTTCCGGTTCCCTCCCCGAAATATTTTCGCGGAAAAAAACCACAAGTTGTGTGTCGGCATTTTTTATTCTCCTGAAAGGGAAGATCATCTCTGCACTTGTTCAGTGAAATGGCATCAAGCCTCATATCGCGCCCTGACTATTTTCTCAGAGCAGCGCCGTCCCCGGCGGGACCCCGATCGCTACTAATATGCGAGACTGTCTGCTGTCAAACTCTTTTATGCGATGACCGTCCGGGAAGCCTCGTCCACCCGGAAAAACCAGCAACCCCGGAAAAGCTATTGACAAAATTTTCCTCATGCGTTTATAAGCGCACAGGAAAATGCGCTCGGGAATCTTCATTAACCCGAAAGAATTGAATGTTTGATTCACTATACAGGGGTGGTCATGTTTGGTATTGGAATGCCGGAGTTGCTGGTAATAGCGGTAGTTGCCCTGCTTGTGGTCGGCCCCAAGAAGCTGCCTGATATTGCCAAAGCCCTGGGCAAGGGACTTTCCGAATTCCGCAGGGCGGCCGACGGGGCGACGGAGACGATCAAGGAAACGCTGAAAGCTGATGACCTGAAAAAGGACATGGAAACAATCAAGGATTCAATCCTGCATGGTGAAAAGGAAGAGACAAAAGCCGCCGTTTCCGATCATGCAGCGGTCGAGGCTCAAAATAATACCTCCAGCGGCGCCGAACACAAACCTCATGTATAGCCTTCCGACGGCCTTTCTAAACAATTTTTACCGATAAATCTATGGAAACGGAAATCTCAGAAGAAGAAAAACTGCCCCTGACCTCACACCTTGAAGAACTGAAGACACGCCTGATAAGGGTTCTGATCGTTATCGGCATCGGCTTTGGAGTCTGCTATCTATTCAAGGACTGGTCCTTCAAGGTAATCACCAAACCGCTGGTGGAGGCTATGCCTGCGCAAAGTTCGATGATCTTCACGGGCCTTCCGGAGGCTTTTTTCATTCACATGAAGATCGCCTTTTTCGCCTCCCTTTTGCTGACGGCGCCCTATACCCTGTTCGAGATCTGGCGCTTCGTCTCCCCCGGACTCTACAAAAAGGAAAAACGGATGGTTATCCCGTTTGTCTTCTTCTCCTCCCTGCTCTTCGCCGGCGGGGTGCTGTTCGGTTATTTTATCGCGCTGCCGCCGGCCTTTCGTTTTTTTGTCAGCTTTTCGACCGACTTTTTAAAGCCGATGATCTCTTTCCGTGAATATCTCAGTCTGACGCTTAAATTTCTGCTCGCCTTCGGTCTCAGTTTCGAGATGCCGGTATTCATGTTTTTTCTTGCCAAGATAGGGATTGTCAACTCAAGGATGCTGTCGGAGCAGCGGCGCTACGCCATATTGATTATTTTCATTGCCGCCGCCATTCTCACACCTTCTCCGGACGCAATTAGCCAGATCCTGATGGCGGCTCCGCTCATGATTCTCTACGAGGTCAGCATCGTTCTGACAAAATTTGCCGGCAGGAAAAAAACTGCGCCGGAAGACGTAGAAAAAGAGGAATCAGAAAAATCATGACAACCAGAAATTCCGCCTCTCCAAAGAAAAGGCGATTATCCTCGCGCCGTTCATTTTTAGGAGTCGCCGTTATTGCTTTTATAGTGTTTTTCGTCGGCGCCGCCCTCGCGGGAAGCAGTCTGGTATATTACGCGCTTCTGCAGGAACTCCCCAGCATTGCTGCCCTGAAGGATTACCGGCCCAGCATCACTACAAGGGTCTATGCGGACAACGATGAACTGATCGACGAGTTTTTTCTCGAGGACCGCAAGGTCGTCAAGTATGCGGATATCCCCAAAATAGCCATCCAGGCCTTCATCGCCGCGGAAGACTCCCGCTTCTTCCAGCATAACGGCTTCGACATGCAGAGCGTGTTTCGGGCCTTTTTCAAGAATGTCAGGGCGGGACACATCGTCCAGGGAGGAAGCACTATTACCCAGCAGGTGGCAAAACTCCTGTATCTCTCCCCGGAGAAGAACTACACGCGCAAGATCAAGGAAGCGCTGCTTGCCCTCAAGATCGAAAAATATCTATCCAAAGAGGAGATCATCACCCTCTATCTGAACCACATCTATCTGGGCCATGGAACCTATGGGATAGAGGCGGCCTCCCAGGGATATTTCGGAAAAAGCGCAAAAGAACTGACGCTCGCCGAAGCCGCGATTCTGGCATCTCTTCCGAAGGCGCCCAACACCTATTCTCCTTACACAAACCCGGAGAAATCACACCAGCGGCAGGCCTATGTCCTTAACCGAATGCTGGAGGACGGATATATAACCGCGAAAGAAAGGGATCGGGCGCTGGCAACAAAGGTGCGCCTGCGTTCTATAAAACCGAAAGACAAGATCGCCGCCTATTTCATCGAAAACATCCGCCGCTACATACTGGAAAAATACGGCGGAGACGTCCTTTACAAGGAAGGTCTGGAGGTTTACACGACGCTCGACATCAAGATGCAGATGGCGGCGCGGGATGCCGTTGAGCGCGGTGTAAGTGAAGTAGAAGAGCGGGAAGGCTACAAAAAAGGGGAGCTTCAGGGTTCCCTGTACGCGATGAATCCGAAAACAGGCGCCGTGCTGGCGATGGTGGGAGGACGTAATTTCCAACACAGCGAGTTCAACCGGGCGACTCAGTCCAGGCGCCAGCCGGGTTCGGCTTTTAAACCGCTGATCTACACCGCCGCCTTCGACAAGGGAATGACGCCCTCCACGGTTATCGTTGATTCCCCGATCGTCTATCCCGATCCCCAACAGCCGGATGGGGTGTGGACGCCGCAAAATTTTGACCGGAAATTCCTCGGACCGACGACTTTGCACAATGGCTTGATCCATTCCCGGAACATCATCTCGATCAAGATTCTGGAAGAAATAGGGGTGGATTATGCGATTGCCTATGCTAAAAACATGGGAATAACCTCGCCCCTGGTCCGCAACCTCTCACTGGCCCTCGGCACCGCCGGCGTTACCCTGCAGGAACTTGTCCAGGCTTACGGGGTGCTTGCCAACGGGGGGCAGCGGGTTCAGCCCTTCTTCATCAAAAAGATCGTCGATCGCACCGGACATGTCTTTGAAGAGACCCAGCCAAAGTCTGAACAGGTGATGGACCCGCGGATCGCGTTCATGACGACATGGGTTATGCAGGATGTTGTTGAAAGTGGTACGGCGCAGATGATAAGGAAGCTCGGAAGACCGGTTGCCGGAAAAACCGGAACAACCGACGATACCCGCGACGCCTGGTTCCTCGGCTTCACCCCGTCGCTGGTTGCCGGGACATGGGTGGGATTCGATCAGGAAAGATCGATGGGGCGACAGGAGGTGGGTGGCCGGGCGGCGGCGCCGATCTGGCTCTATTTTGCACAAAAGGCTCTGGAAGAATCGCCTGCCGAGCAATTTCCCGCCCCGGAGGGAATCGTTTTCGTCAAGGTCAGGCAAAAAACCGGTTTGCCGGCTCAAGGATCGGGCAAGGATGTGATCTATGAGTGTTTCCTCGAAGGGACAACCCCCGATGGCGTCGAGACGATCCTCCCGGAAAACCTGCCCACAGCAATTCCGAGAGCGGAAGAGGAGTCGGATTGATCGTTTGGGTAGGGGCGGTTCGCGAACCGCTCGTACAGAAAGGTTCTGATGATTGAATTTTATAAGCTAAGCGGCAGCGGCAATGATTTCATATTTATCGACAATATGGACAGAAATCTTCAGATCGGAGACCTGGCTTCCTTTGCAAAAACCGTCTGTGCGCGGCAGGTTTCCGTTGGAGCGGACGGCCTTATTGTAATCGAACCCTCCGACAAGGTCGATTTCCGTTGGCGTTTTTTCAACGCCGATGGTTCGGAAGCGGCGATGTGCGGCAACGGAGGGCGCTGCGCCGCGCGCTTTGCCTTCCTCAAGGGAATCGCCGGAGCGAGGATGTCCTTTGAAACGATTGCAGGCGTCATTGATGCCGAGGTAAAAAATGATGTCGCCAAGATTCACCTGACCGCCCCGCACAGCCTGGCGATGGATGACCAGATCAAGGTGGGAGGAAACGAGATTGCCATCCACAGCGTGGATACCGGAGTCCCCCATGCGATTCATTTTATAGAAGATATTGATCAGTTCGACGTCTTTCATGTCGGACGGGAAATACGCCGGCATGCCCATTACCAGCCAGCCGGGACCAACGCCAATTTTGTCCTGATTGTTGACGACCACACGCTCCGGGTGCGGACTTATGAGCGGGGCGTCGAGGATGAAACCCTCGCCTGTGGAACCGGCTCCGTAGCCTCGGCCCTGATCGCCGCCCGCAAGGGATTCGTCCAGTCGCCGGTTGCGGTCCATGTCAAGAGCGGCGAAATACTGACAATATACTTTAAAAAGACAAACGACGGCTTTACGGATGTTTATTTAGAGGGCAAGGTCACTGTCGTATATCAGGGAAAACTGTGGGATGAAGCATGGAGGAAGGGGGAATGAGCGTGCAGATTGCCGAGCGTTTGACAAAAATACCGCCTTATCTGTTTATGGAATTGAGGAAAAAGATCGCCGCCGCCAAGGCGGCCGGCGTTGACGTGATCAGCCTCGCGATCGGGGATCCGGTCGAGCCGACCCCAGAGGCGATCATCGCGGAGCTCTGCCTTCAGGCTCGCGACCCGGAGAACCACCGCTATCCGACGGACGAGGAGAAGGGGATGTTCGCCTTTCGCCAGGAGGTCGCCTCCTGGTACAAGAAGCGATATGATGTCAGCCTTGACCCGGCGACTGAGATACTTGGTCTCATCGGTTCCAAGGAGGGTTGTCACCATTTTATCATGGCCTGCATAAACCCCGGGGACATTGTGCTGATGACCGATCCCGGATACCCGGCTTACCGGGCGAGCATCCTGCTGGGAGGCGGCATTCCCTGGAGTGTTCCTATCCGGCCGGAAAATGGATATCTGCCCGTCTTTGAGGAAATACCCGGAGATGTGCTGCAAAAGGCCCGGGGGATGTTTTTGAACTATCCGAATAACCCGACAGGGGCCTGCGCGACCCGTGACTTTTTTGATAAACTGGTCATCTTCGCGAAGAAAAACAACATCGCCGTTTGCTACGACAACCCTTACAGCGAAGTCGTCTTCGATGATCAGGAGCGTCTAAGCTTCATGTCCGCCGCGGGGGCGAAGGATGTAGGCGTTGAGCTGAACTCTCTTTCCAAACCTTACAACATGGCCGGCTGGCGGATCGGCATGGCCATCGGCAACAGGGAGCTGATTGCCGCGATGAGCAAAGTCAAGGAAAACACCGACTCCGGCATCTTCAATCCGATCCAGTTCGCGGGGATTCAAGCGCTGCGAAGCGAAGACGGAAACATAGACCGCATGCTCCAGATCTACGCTGCCCGACGCAAACGGGTTTTACAGACGCTCGCCAGGATCGGGATAGACTTCAATCCGCCAAAGGGTACCTTCTACCTGTGGATTCCGACCCCGCAAGGGATGAGTTCTCTTGAATTCACCAACCACCTGTTCGAGAAGGCGGCCGTTGTCGTGGCCTCCGGCACCGCCTATGGGCAGTACGGCGAAGGATTTGTCCGCATCTCGCTGACTGTGCCGGATAAACGGCTGGAAGAGGCGATGGCCCGTATTGAGAGCGTAGCTTAATGTTCATAAAAGGCCTTTGCCTGAGGAAACAATAAATGGAAATTGGAATTATCGGCCTGCCGCAAAGCGGGAAAAGCACCCTGTTTGAGATCATGACCGGCGTCAAGAGCCGCGATCTGCACGGTGAGACCTGCGTGCGAGGGCTCGCTGCCGTGCCCGACCCCCGCTTCGAGAGGCTGGTCGAAATCTTCGCGCCGGTCAAGGTCTCACCCGCCAGAATCCCCTTCAGCGATGTTAACGCCGCAGGTGAAAAGGCGTGGAATGCCGTCCGTCAGAGCCTCTCCGGGGCCGACGGGCTTGTCCATATCGTTGACGCCTTCACCGCGCTCGATCTAGCGGAGGCGCTTGGCCGCTACCGCAAGCTTGAAGACGAGCTGATCCTTTCCGACCTGCTGATCGTGGAAAACCGCCTGGAACGGCTCGCCAAAACGGCAAAAAAACCGATGACCCCGCAGGACGCCCTGCACGCCGCGGTCCTGCCGAGGCTTCTGGAACAGCTTGAGGGCGGCAAGCCGCTCCGGGGATTGCCGCTTTCCGCTGAAGAGAAGCACGGCCTGAGGAGCTTTTCCTTCTGGACAATTCGCCCGGAACTTGTGGTCGTAAATACGCCGGAAGATGACCACTCCATCGCCGCCGCCTTTTTACAGGCATTGGGGACGGAACTCCCCTGCATTGGAATCTGCTGCGAAATAGAAGCGGAGCTGACCGCCCTTTCCGCCGGAGAGCGCGCCGAGTTTCTCCAGTCGCTCGGCATCACGGAAGCCGCCTTTGGACGGGTGATCAAGGCCGCCTTCGCCCTCCTTGGCCAAATTTCCTACTTCACGGTCGGCGAAGACGAGGTCAAGGCCTGGGTAATCCCCGCGGGAACCAGGGCGCCCAAAGCCGCCGGGGCAATCCATAACGATTTCGAACGGGGATTTATCAAGGCCGAGATCATCGGCTACGAGGAGTTCATCGCCTGCGGCGGCAGCTACGCCGGAGTCAGAAGTCAGGGCAAACTCCGCCTCGAGGGCAAGGAGTATATTGTCCAGGACGGGGAAATCATCAACTTCCGGTTCAACGTATAAAAATTGAGTAAGCAGCGCCTGCCGCCAGGAGCGGGTGAAGAAACATCCCCAATGATCAATTTAATATCGACGGCGCTTCAGCAATTGACTGGAGGTCTATAAGCGAGACAAACCGCTCGAACCGAATTAAAAATTCCTGCCCCCTGTCTGGTACCAGTCGGCTCGCGTCAACGGCAGGCCGCTTGCGCCATGCGCGCCGGGCTTGCTAAGCAACGCCTGATATACGTTGATCCTGCCACGGGTAAACCCGTTCGCCGAACCGGACATGTACAGCCTCCATACCCTGTAGGTCGGCTCATCGACATGCCTGAGCGCTTCCTCGTGGGCTTTTTCCAGACGACTCACCCAGTGGCGCAGTGTCAGAGCATAGTGTTCGCGTAGGCTCTCCAGATCACGAATCTCAAACCCTGCATCTTCAGCCGCCTTCAATGTTACACTGACCGGGCTCAATTCTCCATCGGGAAAGACGTATGTATCGACAAAATTCCGCCCGGCACGCGGAATTTCCCCCACGCGGCTTACAATGCCGTGATTCAGAAAAACCCCGCCCGGCTTCAGCAGGTCGTATGCCTGTCGAAAATAGACGGGCAAAAGCGCCTCGCCGACATGTTCGAACATGCCCACGCTGGCCAGCGCGTCATAACCTTCGTTGGCTTCAAGGTCGCGATAGTCGGCAACCAGGACGCGGCAGCAATCGCGAAGCCCCGCCGCCTCTATCAGATTGTTGGCCATTTCCGCCTGGGGCTCGGACAGGGTTATCCCGGTGGCGTCAACACCGTAGCGCTCTGCCGCATGCATCGCCAAGGCGCCCCAGCCGCAGCCTATGTCAAGAAATTTCTGCCCCGGCCGCAGACGCAATTTCCGGCAGATGTAATCCAGTTTGTTCTCCTGGGCCTTGTCGATATCTTCTTTCGGGGATTGAAAATAAGCGGCGGAATAGACCATTTTGCGGTCAAGCCAGAGCTTGTAGAATTCATTGGAGACATTGTAGTGAAAGGTTACCGCCTGCCGGTCCCGTTCTTGCGAGTGGCGACTGCCGGTCAGCCTTACCGGGGGACGCTGCAATTTGCTCCCATGCGCCTTTAACCAGGGATGTTCGTTATCCGCCGGCAGACTCAAAAGATCCTTGGCGGCCCGCAATTTGACCCGCCACCCCGAGGTGCGGCGGGCAAGTTCTTCCGCAAGATCGAAGACCTCCTCACAATTGCCATCTATGTCGAAATCGTCGTACAGATAGGCCTCGCCAAGCCCCAGTTCATGCCCCGGCAAAAACATGGCCCGCAGGGCCCCCGGGTGCTTCAAAACAATCCTCGTGGAGGTGGAAACGCCGCCCGGCCAGTTGGAACCATCCCACAAACGAACACTAATCCGCGGCCCTTCTTCTACACAAAACAGCTCGTCAAGCAGATGAACGGTCTTTTCCTTTTCATAACTATTCCGGTTCACAGTCTCTGACACCATATGCCCCTCCTTGCCGATGAAAAATATTTGCAATCAACCATACATAAACTGCCTGCAACATCGGGATGTTGCCGATTGTAGAGTAACATCCTCCTTCATATTTCGATTGTCAACATTTTTTTTGTGATTTTTTTTTTTGTGATTTTTGCGGACAATTCCTTCTTCAGCAAAGGCCTTGCAAAGCTCTCATTTATTTTCCAAACGGCGGAAACCGGGGAACGGAAAATGGCAATATCCAAAGTTCTCCTCTCCCGCTACAATTTATTTTTTATGGCAATCCTGATAAAAAATTGATATACGTTCGCCGTTGAAGATAATCAATCTGGAAATATCAGATTTTACATCTGTTTTTTCCTCGACGGGGATAGCGATAAAAATAGCGAAGGAGGAACGCAATGGACAGTTATGTTCCCAAGAAGATGTTTTTCACGAAGGGAGTGGGAACGCATAAGGATGAACTCCATTCCTTTGAACGGGCGCTGCGCGACGCGGGGATTGAAAGATGCAACCTCGTGCAGGTTTCCAGCATTGTGCCGCCAAATTGTAAAATTATCTCTAAAAGCCAGGGGCTTAAAGAATTGGTGGCAGGAGGAATCACCTTCTGCGTCATGAGCCGCTGCTGCAGCAATGAAACAAAACGGCTTCTGGTGGCCTCCGTCGGGTGCGCAATTCCGGCGGATCCCCGCTCCTACGGCTATATAAGCGAACATCACTCCTTCGGCCAGACCGAAAAACAGGCAGGCGATTATGCGGAAGACATGGCCGCGGCAATGCTTGCCTCAACCCTGGGAATAGATTTCAACGTCGATGAAAGCTGGGATGAAAAGAAGGAAATCTTCAAGATCAGCGGAAAGATCGTAAAGACACGCAACGTCACTCAATCGACCATCGTCAAGGATGCCGGATATACGACCGTGCTTGCGGCGGCGGTGTTCATTTTTTGATTTTTTTGGAGGGCTAACCAATGGATGTCATTGAAGCAGTCACAGCGAGGAGAAGCATCAGGAAATTCAGGGCTGATGAAGTTCCGGAACCGTTGATCAGGGAGATTCTGGAGGCTGCCCGCTGGTCCCCTTCCTGGGGAAATACCCAGCCATGGGAAATCGTTGTCGTTACCGGGGAAAAACTGGAGAAATTCAAAAAGGCGAATCGACAGATGCAACTGGAGGGCGCCCTGCCCCAGCCCGATACCACGATGCCGGCAACCTGGCCAGAACACATCAAACAGCGCTATAATGATGTGGGGAAAAGGGTGCTGACTGCGCTGAACATCCCCCGGGGCGACAAGGAAGCCCGGCAGCGCTATTACAGCGACATGGCCTCGCTGTTCGGCGCCCCCGCCATGCTGCTGTTTTGCCTTGACCGGGGGATTGCCCGCGAATACGGGATGCTCGACATAGGCGCAATTCTCCAGACAACCTGCCTGCTGGCGCATGCCCGCGGCCTCGGCAGCTGCATTCTTTCCGCAACTGCACTGTATCCGGCAATGGCCCGGGAGGTCCTCTCGCTTCCCTCTTCAAAGGCTATCATCATGGGCGCAGCTCTCGGCTACCCGGCCGCCGGGGCGCCGGTCAACGAATTCGCAAGAGAAAGGGCGCCCTTAGACTCTGTAACCCTCTGGTTGAAGTAATCCGTGGCCAGCGGATGATCCCGGTTGCCCTGCTGCCCCTTGAATCTAACGCAGCACCACGAGCGCATCAACTGCCAGCGGTTCGCCTTGTCTGACAATCAGCGGATTTATGTCGATCGCCTCGATATCCGTACGTTCTACCCCTATTTTTCCGACGGCCATCAGGCAGTTTATCAGCGTTTTCCTGTTCACCGCCGGCATCCCCCGAATGGGGCCAAGAATTGCGCACCCTTTTATCGCCTGCAGCATCTCGGCTGCGTCCTTTTCGCCAAGCGGCGCCGGTCGAAAAACGACGTCGCCGATAACCTCCGTAAAGATTCCCCCCAGTCCGAACATGACACAGGGGCCGAACTGGGAATCCCTGACCATCCCCACTGCCAGTTCCCGGCTGCCTTTGACCATCTCCTGGACAAGATATTCCGGGTTGGCCCTTGCGGAAGCTTCTCTTAAACGGTCGAAGGCAAGCCCCAGCTCAACCTCGTTATGCAGGTCAACCTCCACAAATCCCTTTTCAGTTTTATGACTTATCCCGGGGGAGGATAGCTTCAAAACAACCGGATAGCCAATAGTTTGCCCGGCCTTTTTGACCTCATCCAGATCGTGTGCCAGCATCGCCTTTGCCGTCGGAATGCCATAGTCGGCCAAAAGCCTCGCGCCCTCGAACTCGGAAAGATTATTCAAACCATTTTTCGTTTGTCCATCGGCTTTGCTTCTTTCATTCATATCAGCTCTCCTTGCATGCGTTCCTGTCCCGGCGGCAGATAGCCGGCGCCTCTCTCATTTTCGCGGAAAAAACAACATTTGCCCGCGCCGGACATAACTTCGCGATGAAGCCTTCGCCTCTTTTTTTCTGATAGACTGAAGTCCTTCCGCCTGCCTGTCCGGGTAATTGTGGTTTTACTACCACAAGAAGGCGATCGTGTTCAATCCATTAAAATATTGTTGACACGTACCGGATCATTCGTTATAGGCTACGCGGTATTTAAAGATAATCATGACAGTTTTCACCGTTGCGGAAGCGCTCTTTGCCGGGCAAAAGAAAGATCAATCGGATTCACACCCGAAAAGGTTGGAACGGGCAGGGAAATGTATGGCAAAACCCAAACTTAAGCGTCACGTGATCAACCGGAACTGGTGCAAGGGATGTGGAATTTGCGTCCATTTTTGCCCCCAAAAGGTTCTGGAACTCGATGATCAGGAAAAGGCGATTGCGGCAAGACCCCAGGATTGCATATGCTGCAAGCTTTGCGAACTGAGGTGCCCGGATCTGGCAATTGTGGTCGAAACGGAGCAGGAGTGAAATGGGCGGACAGGTAAAGTTTGTGCAGGGAAATGAAGCCTGCGTCGAGGGCGCCCTTTACGCAGGGTTAGGATTTTTTGCCGGTTACCCGATTACCCCTTCCACCGAGATTGCAGAGCTGCTGTCGGCGCGTCTGCCGCAAAAGCGAGGAATATTCATGCAGATGGAGGATGAAATCGCCTCGATCTGTGCGATCATCGGCGCCTCCTTAACTGGCAGCAAGGCGATGACGGCGACAAGCGGCCCCGGTTTTTCACTGATGCAGGAAGCGCTCGGATTCGCCGTCATGGCGGAGATTCCCTGCGTGATAGTCGATGTCCAGCGCGGCGGGCCTTCTACTGGACTGCCGACCAAACTCAGCCAGGGAGACGTCAATCAGGCCCGCTGGGGCACCCATGGGGATCATGCAATTGTAGCCCTGACGGCCTCCAACCATCAGGACGTCTTTTCGATCACGGTTGATGCGTTCAACTTTGCGGAAACTTATCGCACCCCGGTTATTCTGCTGTTCGACGAGGTGATCGGGCATATGCGGGAGCGTCTCGAGATTCCCTCTGCCGGCCAGTTGCCCCTTGTGGAAAGATTGAAGACATCCCTTCCGGAAGGGGTTGACTACCACCCCTATCTTCCCCGCGAGGACGGCAGGCTTCCGATGTCGGATTTCGGGGGCGTGCACCGTTATAACGTCACCGGTCTGTTCCATGACATGTGGGGCTTCCCCTCTGAAGACCCCAAGGTTGTTTACGGATTGATGCGCCATCTGACGGACAAGATCGAACACCATGTCGATGATCTGACAAGGTATCGGGAATATTATGCCGAAGATGCTGAAACGCTTCTGATTTCCTATGGATCCTCGGCCCGTTCCGCATTGCACGTGGTTATGAACCGCCGGCAGCGCGGGGAAAGGCTCGGGTTGCTGGAGCTTCAGACCCTGTGGCCGTTTCCCGCCGCGCTGGTCAGGGAAAAGGCAAAGAACGCCCGATATGTAGTGGTCGTGGAGATGAACATGGGACAGGTTCTCCAGTTGGTCAAATCGGCGGTGGAGAGACCGGACAAGGTATCCCTGGCCAATCAGGTGGACGGAACCCTGATCACCCCGACGGCGATCTTGAATATTCTCCGAATAATCCAGGGAAGAGGAGTGTAGCATGGGCACAAGGGAGTATATCCGCGAGCGGTTCTTCCCCCACCTCTGGTGTCCGGGATGCGGACACGGAATTATCTTGAACAGCCTTCTTCATGCCGTTGAGAATATTGGACTCAAGAAAAACGACCTAGTCATGGTGTCGGGAATCGGTTGCTCTTCAAGGATATCCGGATATCTCGATTTTCACACGCTGCATACCATCCACGGCCGGGCGCTGGCCTTTGCCGCCGGCGTAAAGATGAGCCGTCCGGAGCTTACACTGCTGGCGCCGATGGGAGACGGGGATGCGCTCTCCATAGGGGGCAACCATTTTATCCATGCCTGTCGAAGAAACATCGACATGACGGCTATCGTCATGAACAACCGTGTTTACGGAATGACGGGCGGGCAATACTCGCCTTTGTCCGGATACGGAACGTACGCGACCACCGCTCCCTATATGAACATCGACCCGGATTTCGACGTTGTGTCAATGGCGACTGCCTCGGGGGCCACCTTTGTGGCTCGTTCCACAACCTACCATATAAAACAACTGACCGACATGCTGGAAGCGGCCATTCGCCACAAGGGATTTTCGGTGGTGGAAGTGATGAGCCAGTGTCCGACATACTTCGGCAGAAAGAACAAAGAAGGCAGCGCCGTGGAGATGATGGAGAAGTTCCGGACGCGAACCACCCCCATCGGCTCCCGGGAGAAGCAGGCGGATTCCTCGCTGATCGAACGGGGAATTTTCGTAGACAGAGAAGCGCCGGAATACTGCCGGGAATATCAAAACATAATCGAACGAGCGACAAAGGGCAAGTAATCATGGAACGATGCAGAATGGTTTTTTCCGGTTCCGGCGGTCAGGGGGTGATCACAGCGGCGATCATTCTGGCGGAAGCAGCCGTACTACATGAAAACCTGATTGCGGTGCAGGCGCAGTCTTACGGCCCGGAAGCGCGGGGAGGCGCCACTCGCTCCGATGTCATAATCGCCGATTCTCCTATCTATTTTCCAAAGGTTACCCAGCCCAATGTGCTGGTTTGCCTGACCCAGCAGGCTTACGCCGGCTTCTCTTCGATAATCCGCCCGGGGGGCATGCTTCTTACCGACGCCCGCTATGTAAAAACGGAGAAAAAGGTTGAGGCGCGGCAGCTTAACCTGCCGATGTACGATACGGTTATGGAAAAGATCGGGAAACCGATCGTATTTAATATATTCATGCTCGGTACGCTCATTGGGCTTACGCGCCTGGTGCGGCCGGAATCAATCATGAAAGTGCTGGAAAAACAGATCCCCCCCGGTTTCCTTGCCATGAATCAGCAGGCCCTGGATCTGGGGCTCAAGCTCGGCGAGGAATTCAAGTAAACCCCTGGAGGCATATAGATGAAGATCCACGAGTATCAGGCAAAGGAACTTCTGCGGGAATACGGAATTCCCGTTCCCCGCGGAAAGGCGGCTGCCACCCCGGAGGAGGCGCGCCGCGCAGCAGCGGAATTATCGGGAAAAGTCGTAATAAAGGCCCAGATTCACTCAGGGGGAAGAGGCAAGGGCGGCGGGGTCAGAACCGCTGCTTCTCCGGAAGAGGCCTTTGCCGTCTCCGCAGAGATCGTCGGAATGCAGCTCGTCACCCATCAGACCGGTCCGGAAGGAAAAAAGGTGCGCCGCGTTCTGGTGGAGGAGGCGTCGGATGCGCAGAGGGAGTTATACTTGAGCATCCTGGTGGACAGGTCGCAGCGCCGGGAATGCTTAGTCATTATGGCATCGGAAGCGGGCGGCATGGAGATAGAAAAGGTGGCAGCCGAATCTCCGGAAAGGATAGTCTCCTGCGCAATCCATCCGGTTGTGGGATTCAGCCCTTTTCAGGCGCGAAAGCTGGCCGCCGCTCTCCATTTGAACGGCGAACAGCGCAAAACATTCGCCGAGATCGTCCGGAACCTCTACCGGCTGTTTTTGGACAAGGACTGTTCCCTCGTGGAGATAAACCCGCTGGCAATTACCGGAAACGGCCGCCTGCTCGCCCTTGACGCCAAGCTTGACTTCGACGACGACGGGCTCTACCGCCATCCTGAAATAAAGGGGCTGCGGGATCAGGACGAAGAGGCGCCCCTGGAGGTCGAGGCAAAAAATGCTTCGGTAAACTATATAAAGCTCGATGGCAACGTCGGCTGCATGGTCAATGGGGCGGGACTCGCGATGACTACTATGGACATGATAAAGATGGCGGGAGGCGAGCCGGCCAACTTCCTCGACGTCGGGGGTGGCGCATCGCCGGAACAAATTGAAAAAGCTTTCAAAATCCTGACATCCGATCCGCATGTAAGGTGCATTCTCGTAAATATCTTCGGAGGCATTCTCCGCTGCGACAGGGTTTCCTCAGGCCTGATCCAGGCGGCAAAAAATATTGAGATGAAACTGCCGATGGTGGTCAGACTCCAGGGAACCAATGTTGACGAAGGCAGAAAGATGCTGAATGAATCCGGTCTCCGTTTCACAGTGGCGGAGGGCCTTTACGAAGCCGCTCAGAAGGCCGTTTCCCTGGTAATGTAGACTCATGTTCCGCTTTTAAAAAACGGGCTTTTGCCTGACAAATGAAGATCGTTGAGGAGAGAAATTCCTATGGCCATATTGCTGGATGAAAAATCACGGATTGTTATTCAGGGGATAACAGGCGCCGAGGGCAGCTTTCACACCCGGGAGGCGTTGAAACTGGGGAGCAGGATTGTTGCCGGCGTTACCCCCGGCAAAGGGGGCGCCGAATTGGACGGCATCCCTGTTTATGACTGCGTGGGAGACGCCGTTGAAAAACACGGCGCCAATGTTTCCGGAATATACACGCCGGCGGCATTTACCCCGGATGCCATTTTCGAGTCGATTGAGGCGGGCGTCGAGCTGATAATCTGCATGACGGAAGGGATTCCCGTTCTCGAAATGGTCCGCGTAAAACAGGCGCTGAAGGGATCCGGAGCAAGGATGATCGGTCCGAACTGCCCGGGGATCACGACCCCGGGAGTCGGCAAGGTGGGATTCATGCCGAACTTTATTCATAAACAGGGGAACGTCGGGGTTGTCTCACGCAGTGGCACCCTCACATACGAGGTAATCTGGCAGTTGACGAATCTCGGGATAGGCCAGTCGACATCAGTCGGCATCGGCGGAGATCCGATTGTGGGATCGGGCTTTAAGGATATGCTGGCCCTTTTCGAGCGGGACCCGCAGACGGAAGCGATTGTCATGATCGGTGAAATCGGCGGCACGGCTGAGGAAGAGGCGGCGGAATTCATCAGCTCGGAGGTGAAGAAACCGGTCGTCGCCTTTATTGCGGGCAGAACCGCCCCTCCGGGCCGGCGGATGGGGCATGCCGGGGCAATCATCTCCGGCGGGAAGGGCACCGCCGCCGATAAATTCAACGCCCTCGAAAAAGCGGGGGTGGCCGTGGAAAAAAATCCCGCCGAGCTGGGCCGGCGGGCGGCAGAGATTCTCGAGAAGAAAAAAAATCAGGGTTAGTTTTCTTCTTGACAGAAATTGCTTCAAGACCATAGATCGCATCGATACTTTGATGAAAACTGCTGAGGGAGGAACTGTTGATGGATGTTCATGCCCATGAGTTGATTGTTGTCGGAGGGGGGTTGGCGGGAACGAGGGCGGTTGACGAGGCGGCCCTCAGAGGGGTGGATGTCGGCTGGATATCCAAGATTTACCCGATCCGCTCCCACTCCGGAGAGGCGCAGGGAGGCATCAATGCCGCCTTGTGCAATCATCCTGAAGGAAGGGACGACAGCCCCGAACGCCACGGCTATGATACAGCCAAAGGCGGGGATTTCCTGGGAGATCAGGACGCAATCCTGGTCATGACCGAACAGGCCCCGAAGACGGTCCGGGAGATGGATCGCTGGGGTGTTCCCTTTTCCCGCTTTGCCGATGGCTCCATCGCCCAGCGGCCTTTCGGCGGGGCGGCTTTCCCGAGAACATGCTATGGCGCTGACAGAACCGGCCACTTTCTGCTGCACGCCGTTTACCAGAAATATCTGACCCTCAAAGACAAGGTGCAGCTCTACGACGAGTACTATGCCGTCGGTCTGATCATCGAGGATCAGGTCTGCCACGGCTTGACCGCCTTCAACATGCGCACCGGCAAGCTGGAGGCTTTTCTCGGCCATGCCGTGATCTTTGGAACCGGGGGTTCGGGCCGGGTTTATGGACGTACCACCAATTCCTACAGCTCCACCGCCCTGGGCGTAACGATGCCGTACTGGGCGGGGGTGCCGATAAAAGACATGGAATTCGTTCAGTTTCACCCCACCTGCATTACCGGAAAGCATATCCTGATGACCGAGGGCGCCCGGGGAGAGGGGGGATATCTGATCAACAATGACGGAGAGAGGTTCATGAAGCGCTATGCCCCGAAGGCCATTGAACTGGCCCCGCGGGACATGGTGTCGCGTTCCATAGAAACCGAAATTGCCGCAGGGCGCGGCATCAAGGGCGAAAAATATGTCCATCTCGATATACGACATCTCGGCAAGGCGAAGATCGACGAGAGGCTCCCGGGAATCAAGGCAATCTGCGTGGATTTTCTGGGAATCGATCCGGTTAAGGAGCCGATTCCCATCCGTCCCGCCCAGCATTACTCGATGGGCGGAATCGATTGCGACTACACCTGCAAAACGGAGGTTGAGGGCTTCTACGCGGCTGGAGAGTGCGCCTGTGTCAGCGTCCATGGGGCCAATCGTCTCGGCGGCAACTCCCTGCTCGAAACCATTGTTTTTGGAGAAATCGCCGGGCGCAACGCCGCTCTGGCGATCCAGGGCAAAGGGGCGCCCAAGGATGACAGCTTGGTTAAGGAGGCGCTCCGCAGTAAAGAAAAGGAACTGGAGGAGCTTTACAATCGCGGCGGCTCGGAAGATCCCTACAAACTCAGGGACGAGGTGCATGACATCGTTGACAACAAGGTCCAGATATTCAGAAACAGGACTGATATGGAGTCTGCCCTGCAGGAGATTCGGACCGTAAAGAAACGATTCCGCAATATCCGCTCCGCCGCCAGGGGAAACGTCTTCAATTTTGACCGGACATGGACCCTGGAGATTGCCGCCGGCATAGATCTCGCGGAGGTGATCACGCTTGGCGCCCTTGCCCGGGAAGAAAGCCGGGGCGCCCACTCCCGAACGGATTTCCCGAACCGCGACGATGCAATTTGGCAGAAACACACCATCGCCCGATTTACGGAAGATGGCCCGGAGCTTTCCTACAAACCTGTCACCATCACGAAATGGCAACCGGAAGAAAGGAAATATTGAGATGGCTCAAATAGGTGAAAAGGCGGTTATTGAGATACTGCGCTACGATCCTCAGGCAGACAAGAAGCCTCATTACGAAACCTACGAGGTTCCCGTCGTCAAAGGGCTGACGGTGCTGGAATCTCTCTACTACATCCTGGAAAATTACGACGGGAGCCTCTCCTACCGTTCCTCATGCCGGGCGGCGGTTTGCGGGTCGTGCGGGATGAAGATCAACGACAAGTTTGCGCTGGCCTGCCGCACCCTTGTCGAAAACATAAAATCACCCCGGATAAAAATTGAGCCCCTCGCCAATCTGCCGCTGATCAAGGATCTGGTGGTGGATATGACCGATTTCTACGAAAAATACAGCCTTGTCGAACCTTTCCTGATTCCTAAGGAAATTCCTCCTGAAAAGGAATTCTACCAGTCTCCGGATGACCGCAAGAGCGTTGACGGCCTCGTGGAATGCATCATGTGCGGCGCCTGTTACGCGGCCTGCACAATGACCGCCTGGGACAAGAAGTTTCCCGGGCCTTTCGGCATGCTGGCCGCCGACGGCAAACTGCGGGATACGCGTGACAAGCTTGGCTGCGAGCGCATCATCAACATCTCCGACGAACATGGAATATGGCGCTGCCATGACGAATTCAACTGCATGGAGGCCTGCCCGAAACAGCTCTCGCCGACCGGGGCGATTCACCACCTGAAACGGACATCGGTAAAGTATCGTTTCACCTCGCCGAAGCGAAAAGAGCTGGTCGATGAAGAAATGAAGCAGTTGCCGGAGGCGATCCCGGAGGCCGGCTCGACAAGAAGAAACTTCATGAAAACAGCATTTTGGGGAGGCACGGGGGCGATCGGCGCCGGCTTTCTGCTGCTGTTTCCGCCCCTGTTCAGCAAACCGGCACGGGGTTGGGAAACAGGCTGGATCAAGGTAGGCGCTGTTCCGGATGTGCAGCCGGGCACGCCGGTGGAAGTGACCTATAACAGGCAGAAATGGGAGAGGGGACGCCTTGTCGCCTATCCGAGAAGGGCGTATCTGGTCAAAAATGAGTCAGGCGCCCTGAGCGCCATTGACCCGACCTGCACCCATCTGGGCTGCATCTGTTACTGGGACGAAGCTATCCGCATGTTTTTATGCCCCTGCCATGGCGGCGCATTCAATAAAGAAGGAAACGTCACATTAGGACCTCCCCCGAAACCGCTTGCCCGTCTGAACGTCAAGGTCGAAGGGGGGATACTCTATCTCCAGGAGGAGGTCGCATAATATGGAGCAGACTCTGGAAACAAAAACGGGGGCATGGGAACTGCTGAAGACGAAATTCTTTTACAAGCCTCTTTCCAAGGATATCGGCTGGTGGTACACACTGGGTTCTCTCAGCCTTTTTCTCTTCATCATCCAGGTTATAACGGGGATACTGCTGGCCGGCAACTACGTTCCCACGCTGGCGGATGCATACGGAAGCGTGGAACATATCCAGAATGAACTGACTCTGGGCTGGCTGATCAGGGGCGTTCATCACTGGGCATCCCATCTGATGGTGCTGACGGTTTTTATTCATCTGCTCCGGGCATTCTTCCACGGCGGATATAAGGCCCCGAACCAGTTTATCTGGGTAACCGGCCTCTTTCTGCTCTTTCTGACCGCCCTGATGGCGCTTACAGGCTATATCCTGCCGTGGTCCGACCGCTCGTACTGGGCAGCCACAATCCTTTCGAAGGTCTTCGAATTCCTGCCGCTGATCGGCGGCTGGCTTGCAAACATGGTCGGCGGCATTGAGGTCGGCGGCTTGACGCTTACCCGTTATGGCTCCTTTCACATGATTCTGCTGCCGATGGGAATCCTTGCCGTCATCGCTGCCCATGTGGCGCTCATTCAGATTCACGGCGAGAAGGGGCCTCCCCCCCGCGAGGGGATAGAGGTCGGCACACAGCCGTTTTTCCCCTACCAGCTCGCCAAGGACGCAATCGCTTCCCTGCTGATGATGGCCGCCCTGTTTATACTGGCCAGGTACGTCGGCGTCCCGGCCGACCCCGCCGCCCAGCCGCTGGCGACCATCAATTCCGTCCCCAAGCCGGAGTGGTTTATCCTTTTCGGATATGAAATACTGAAGATGTTCGAAGGCAAATCAATTGTTATTGCCCTGACCGTTCTTCCGCTAATCGGGATCGCCGTTCTGCTTTTTCTGCCCTTCTACGACAAAAATCCGGAGCGGGCCTACACAAAGAGACCGCTCGCCATTTCCATAGGCTTTGGCGCCGTCATTCTTATCTTGTATCTGACGCTTGTCGCCGAAGTTTCTTCGCCGCTGCCGGGGAAATTTTTTGCCCCGGATCGTCCGCTTACCGTCAAGGAACTGGCGGGACTGGCCCTTTTTGAGAAAAATGTCTGCTACTGCTGCCACAGTATCGAGGGGGTGGGCATGAAAAATGCGCCCGACCTTTGGAAAGTGGGCACAAAAAGAGACCAGGAGTTCCTGCGCAATTTGCTGAAGGACCCCGATAAAACCCTGGGGAAAAAGGGGAAAATGGTAAAATATCATCTCGATGACGCCGATCGGGAAGCTCTGGTGAGTTATCTGCGCAGCATCGATTTTACAAGTTACAAGGCCAGGCGGATTGAACCATCCCTGTTTCGGAGCGCCCATATTATCTATCGCAACGAAAAAGGGATAACAAATCCGGAGGTCATTGGCAGGACACAGCAAATAGCCGCGCTGCTTGAAAAGAACAAGAACGAGTTCAAAGAGAAAAGTCCGCTTGCAAAAACTCCCGCTGAGGAGATCGCCAAGCTTGCCGGATTTTTCGCGGCAACCTACAAATAACATCTCTGCCTGGAGGGCTGCGCAGACGATCAGGCGCGAAAACTATTCTTGACTTGAGCTATTTCATAAAAGGGGGAAAAGATGGAAGATACAAAAAATGCCGACCGTATCATACGAAGAAGGGATTTAATGAGCCTCTCCGAATGGCGTGCAACGCAGGTGGGGATGTGGGCATGGCTCATGCAGAGATTTTCCGCGCTCCTGATCGTCATTCTGATCTCGCTTCATCTTGTTTATCCCTATATGGTGAGCCTGCAGGCCATTATGGCATTTTTCGTGTTTCTCCACGCTTCTTTGGGATTGCGGGTGATTTTTCTCGATCTGGGCGCCAACACCGCCCTCCACAAAACCCTGTTTTATGTCATGATCGCCCTGGCCTTCGTCCTTTTTGTGATCGTGCTTAAATACCGGATATTCTATTTCTGATTTTCACTTTTTGTTCAACTGATTCGCCACCGATGCGGTAGCCTTGGCGACTGCATCCTGATCCCCCAGATAGAAGTGGTTGACCGGGCGCAGATTATCGTCAAGCTCATAAATCAACGGGATGCCTGTCGGAATATTCAGCTCGGTAATCACATTCTCGGGAACATCGTCAAGATACTTCACCAGGGCGCGGATGCTGTTTCCGTGCGCCACGATCACCAATTTCTTCCCCGCGCGGAGCTCCGGAACGATCGTTTCGTGCCAGTAGGGGAGCACCCTCTCCAACGTATTTTTCAGCGATTCCCCCCGCGGCAGCTCTTCCGGCTTCAATCCCCCGTATCTCGGGTCATTTCCCGAAAAACGCGCGTCCGCAGTTTCCAGGGCAGGGGGCGGCGTATCATAACTTCTTCTCCATATGTGCACCTGTTCCATCCCATACTTATCGGCCGTATCTTTCTTGTTGAGCCCCTGCAAGGCGCCGTAATGCCGTTCATTCAGTCTCCAACTGCGATAAACGGGCAGCCACATCAGCTCCATCTCGTCCAGCACTATCCATAATGTCCGGATCGCCCGCTTCAGCACCGAAGTATGGGCCAGATCGAATGTGTAACCCTCTTCTTTAAGAAGCCGCCCCGCCTGATGAGCCTCGGCAATTCCCTTCTCGGTAAGATCGACATCTGTCCAGCCGGTAAAACGGTTCTCCAGATTCCAGGCGCTTTCCCCATGACGAATCAAAACCATTTTGATCACAGCGCTTCCCTCCTTTGATATGTTGTAATTTTTCCTTGATTATGAATATCCGCTTTTATTGCATAATACATGAGGTAATTGCAAAACCATTTGTCATTCCCGAAAGCGAAGCTTAATGTTCATA
>CAZKHU010000005.1:0-49994 GCA_964552725.1 uncultured Syntrophus sp. | reverse complement strand
CGTTTAGTGTCCGATAAGATGCCTTTTCGCCATCAAATAGTAAGTCCGTGCTCACCTGGGATATGGTTGCGACATCATAGGGGAACGCGGGAAGCTTGATTAAACAGCCGCGTTCTTCACTAAACATATCAACGGGTTTTCTGCCGGTTTCCCCATGAATACGGATGTTGGCTATGTTATCGAGCCAATGGATGGCGGCAGGGTTTACGATCTTGAAGTCGGATATATCAAAACCTGTCAGAAAGTTTTTTTTGACATAACCAACGCCATTTTCCACACGGCCTTTTTCGTTGCCTTTTCTGACGGCGCATGGCGCTATGGAAAAACCGTAGTGATTGGCGAAGTCCAGATATTTGGGATTGAGAACCGGATTCTGGCCCAGAACCCGGTTAAGAACTGCGGATTTGAGGTTGTCTACCATGATTTTTTTGGGGACGCCCAGTCGGTTAAAAGCATTCTGATGGCAGGTCAGAAAATGCTCCATGGTCTGAGAGACGGTAAACTCGACATACATCATGCGGCTGTGGCAAAGCACCATGACAAAGAAGCTGAGTTTACGGCTGGTTGCTCCGACATTGACTGAGCCGTATGATCCCCAATCTATCTGAGCGCATTCACCCGGTGCAAAGGATAACTTGAGAAACGGCTCCACCCTTCGGGGTCTTATCTTTCGCACATATTCTTTTACGATGGTGTAGCTGCCGTCAAAGTTTTCTTCCCGGAGGCGCTGGAAGATCTGGGTTGCCGAATAGGAATGGGTCTCCAAGAGGCAAATGATCTGGCCTTTAAACGGATCAAGCTTGCTGCTTTGCCGGGATGATTTCCGTGGGCAAAATTGTTTTTGATTGAGCAGTTTACGTACGGTGCGTTCATCAATGCCAAGCTCTCTGGAAATCTGCGGGCAGGTAAGTCCCTTTTGTTCATGGCAGGTTTTGATTCGCATGAAGGTCTCATAATCAATCATGTGACGTCCCTCCCATGGCCCGGTTGAGAATGTCGCCTATGGAGAGGGGTTTGTCCATAACGGATCGTGATGCGGCTTCTTTTTCAGCGATGTCCAGTGACAACACTTGATACAACGGCTTTTGCCAGGCAATCAGGCCGATGCGAATCAGGTTTTGCCTGGCTTTCTCCAGGGTGATGTGATCCATTGAAAGATGCCTCATGATCGAATCATCGGCGTAATAGCTCAGTCCCCGTGCATCGCCAACGGTGACCAAAAACAGATAAAGCGCCGCTGCCGGGTGGCTGCACTGTTCAATATGATGGTCGCGGATCAGGCGGTGATCAAGCCAACTGAACTGCTTGGGGACCTGGCGGACCCCTTCGGGAAAGATGGGTTGTTTCGATACCATGTTGTCCTCCTTTGCTTTGGGTAGAATTATTAACTACATCTTGTCCCAATTGTAGCAAACGGCGGACGGTTATAGCGATGTCATCTTGTAACGCAGATCCCGTAAAGTTGGCTATTAACCCTAATAATACAATATGTTGTGTGTTTAAGATATCTTGTAACGCATCGGAAGGCAGATCGGCTGTATCCATATTTTCAGTAGGTTGCGTATTTAAGGTATCTTGTAACGCAATGACCGTTTTCCGGGATTTTCTACGCCAGTAGCCCGGGTTCTCCTTTCGCCACTCTTGTACGCGTTGAACGTTTGTAGGTCCGCAAAAATAGTTTCGGTTCTCTGGCTTTTCGTTCCAACGTTTTTGACTGTCAGCTTTACTGGCTATCCGGCATTCTGGTTTACAGCAGTATTCCTGGCGCGTGGCATTGCGAGGATTCGGCGGGAATAAATCATGGCAGTTACGGCAGATTTTCTCTTTTATTGGCTCCATTGACCTTGAATCTCCTTGGGGTCAATGGTAGAAGAAAATAGAGGCTTTGTGAATTATGATAAAGAAAGAGGCGGGAACAAAACGAAGAAAATGGAAGAAGAATATTTATAAATTAATTTCCAGGGAAGAAGACTCTGTTGCATCACATATCATGTTCACACCGCCAGCTTTAATGCATTTTCAGGTCGCCGCTGGCAACATATGCCCAAAAGCTTAAATTGCAAGAATGGATCGAAATCGGCGTTGACGAAAGACGATTGACGCTCCAGTTTAACGGCGAGGCATGCCAGGAGGCTTCACAACTTGACGGTTGTTACGTGCTCAAGACCGACCTGCCGGCAGCAGTGATGTCGGCAGAGGCGATTTACGCCCGGTATAAGGATCTGGCACAGGTGGAATGGGCATTCCGGACGTTCAAGCAGGGTCATCTGGAGATTCGTCCCACCTTTGTCCATACAGAAGGCAGTACACGGGGGCACGTTTTTGTAATTATGCTTGCTTACCTCCTGGAGCGGGAGCTTTACCGCTGCTGGCAGGACTTGGACGTCACAGTCGCCGAAGGCATCGATGAATTGGGGTCATTGCGGGGAGTGGAGATTATGGAAGATCCGTTAAAGGTTGTCAACGAGATTGACCTGACCGGAAAGGATGATTGGCAGAAACGGCTTGGAATCCTGTTCGAACTGGGTCAGGGTGTGAAGTTCCGCAAAGACCTCAAGACGCAAAAGAGAAGCTTCGTCGATCATCAGCGCAACCTTCATCTTTTTGCTCCTTATCTCCAAGATTTCCTGTTTGATCAACCTGGTCATAGATTAATTGGGGACAGCCACTCGACCCTTACCCTCGCCACTTTCCTCAGTCCAGCATTTCTCTGACCGTCCGGGAAAGGATTTCCAGACGGAAGGGCTTCTGGAGAAACCCGCTGCAGCCGCGGTCCATGATTGTTCGGGCTTCTCCGCTGATGCTGTAACCGCTGGCCAGAAGAACCTTGAGAGCGGGATTGAGCTCCCGCAGGCGATCGAAGGTGCCGCTACCCGAGATACCAGGCATAATCATGTCCAGAATGACCAGGTTGATTTCCTTTTGCTTCTCCATGTAAACGGCGATCGCCTCCTGGCCGCTGCCGGCCGTATAGACCCGGTATCCCATGCATTCAAGCAGCTCCTTGTTCACTCCCAGAATCATTTTTTCATCATCCACCAGCAGGATCGTCTCCGTGCCCCTGGCGACTGTTCCAGTTGTCGTCTTTGCCGTTACCACCTCCTGCTCAGAAGCAGGCAGATAGATATTGAATGTCGTCCCTCGGCCAGGCTCGCTGTCAACGGTGATCACGCCCTTGTGACCCTTGATGATTCCATAGACCATCGCCAGTCCCAGTCCCGTTCCTCTTCCCATGGCCTTCGTCGTGAAAAAGGGATCGAAAATACGCTCCCTGGTCTTCTCGTCCATCCCGGTACCGGTATCGGTGACAGCTATTTTCACATACTTCCCCGGGCTGACCGCGCAGGAAACCAGTGGTGCATAATCAGACAAAACATTCCTCGTCTCAATATATATTTCCCCGCCCCCCGGCATGGCCTGCCAGGCATTCACATACAGATTCAGGAACACCTGCTCCATCTGTCCCCGATCAACCTCCACCGGCCAGAGATTCTTGTCGTATTTCCGACAGATGGAGACTTCCTTTTTGGTTCTGCCGAACATCGAGGAGCTCTTTTCAAGGATTTCGTTCATATCGGTCGGCCTTATCTCATATCTTCCCCCCCGGGCAAAACCGAGCAACTGTTTGGTTAAATCCGCTCCGCGCTGCACCTGCTCTTCAATCTGTTTGAGCTTCTCATAATTGGGATGTGATGAATCGATGTTCATCAACGACAGGGAGGCATAACCCTGAATCCCCATGAGCAGATTGTTGAAGTCATGGGCAATGCCCCCCGCCAGCGTCCCGATGGCCTCCATCTTGTCCGCATGTTGCAGACGCTCTTCCAGAAGTCGCTTCTCTGCCTCCGCCTGCTTGCGCTCGGTGAGGTCCTTAAAGATTACCACTGCACCCGTGATCTTGCCGTCCCTGGTGATGATCGGCATGCTGGAGCACTCCACGGGGAAAGCATGGCCGTCCTTGCGCCAGAGAAACGAAGAAATCATAGTGCTTGCTGTGGCATAAGTATAGGAGGCGCACATGGGGCACTCCTCCATCGGGTAGCTGGAGCCGTCTTCGTGGGAATGGTGGATGAGTGGGTGCAGCCTCTGGCCTAACATTTCTTCTTCTGCAAACCCAAGCATGCGCAGGGCGGCAGGGTTGACAAAGGTCACCTTTCCTGTTGAATTCACCCCCAATATGCCGTCACCGGCGGCCTGAAGCAACAGGCGGTTGTTCTCCTCGCTCTCATGCAGCGCCTCCAGCGCCTTACTGCGCTCGACGATCTCTCGGACAAGCCGCTCATTGGAAATTTCAAGTTCGCTGGTGCGCTCCGCTATGCAATCCTCCAGGTGATCCCTGCCGATTCGCAACTTCTCAGACATGTCATTAAAGGAGTCGGCCAGAATCTTGAATTCGGTATTTTCTCCATAATGGATTTGCTTCCCGAAATTGCCATTTTTAAGTTCCCGGGCGCCGTCCATAAGCAGAGTAATCGGTTTGTAGATCAGCCGATTGGCAATATAGAATATTACTAAAGAAATGATGATAAAAGCGATCAGTGTGGTTAGAAATAATCTTGAAAGCGTTGAGGAAATAAGTGCATCTGTCCCGGCTGTTGAATAGTCGACAAGCAGGAGTCCGAGATTCTTTTGGCGGGCAGGATGGCATTGAAAACACGGCGCTTCATTGTATATGTGAGTTACATTTCTCAAAATAGAGGCGCCGTGGGAATTTCTTGTTTGCCGTGTCAGGCTGTTTCTCCCCGCTGCATCATGATGGCATCCTTCGCTGTCCTTAAATATTTTTTCCCCAATGAATGCAGGATCTGAAGAAAATTTAACAACTCCATCGGCATTGATGATTGATATACCTGAAATTTTTTTATAAGCCATAATTTCAGCAACCAAGGTATTCAGCAGTTCTGCATCGTGTGCAACCATCTGTTTTTTCAGCGCGGCCTTAAGCACGTTGCCAATCTCCGTTACTTTCTCTATTGACTCTCTGGTCAGCTCCTCTTTTACGAATATGTACAGTCCCCCCATGGCCATCATGAGAAATACAAAAAGGGCGATGGCAATAGCCAATAATAGTTGTGTTCTGATAGATTGAAAATATTTCACTTTACCTTCCCTTCATTTTTGACGTCAGTGGGCAAGTGTGTGCTCCGTGCAATATCTGTTCCAGACTAACTATTTCAGCGGTTCTTCCCCTCTGTACAATTGTCCCATATTCATCTTTCCTGTACACCATATATGGCAGAATATTTGCATGTAGAAAAGCTGAAAAAATTAAGCTGAGCATGGTGTTGTCCTGGACTGAAAATTGACCGTGGAAGAAAGGAATGTATCATGAGAATGACCCGCCGGATAGGTATTTTGTCAAGTTTGATTGGTTGGCTGATTTTTTTTCTTTTTGCCAATGGCAGCGCCTGGGCGCAGGCCCCCGCGAAGACATCCTGTGTTACAGCGAGTTGCCACGCAAAGATGGGGAAGGACAAGTTTGTTCATGGCCCCGTGGCCGTCAACGACTGCCTGGTATGTCACAAGGAAACGGGGAAACACAAGTTCCTCCCCATCAAGAATGTCGGAGCGCTCTGTTACAGTTGCCACGATCCGGTTGACACAAAGAAGGCCGTGCACAAACCGGTGAAAGACGGCAATTGCACCTTGTGCCACAGCCCTCACCAGGCGCCGAACAAGTTCATGCTCCGGAGCGCGGGAGTCGATCTTTGTTTTACCTGTCATTCCCGGAAGCTCGTTGCCGGAAAATTTCTCCACGGGCCGGTGGCCGTCGGCGACTGCACTGCCTGCCACAGTGTTCATCAGTCTGATTTTCCACGCCTTCTGCAGGCGCAGATGGGCGATGTCTGCTATTCCTGCCATGTGGACAAGAAGGATGATTTCGGGAAAAAGAAGGTTGTCCACAAGCCGGTTAAAGAGAATTGCGTGGCTTGCCATACGGTGCATTCCTCGGATCATAGCCCCCAGTTGAAAAACGACGCAGCTTCGGCGCTTTGTTTTGATTGCCACAAGGGAATGAAGGAGTCGATTGCCAAGCGCAAGGTTCCCCATAAGGCCCTCGGTTTGCAAAAAGGCTGTCTGGCGTGTCACAATGCGCACGCCACCAACTTCCCCAGGCTGCTCGGCGATGAACCGATGAACGCCTGTTTTAAGTGTCACGATAAAACATACGGGAGCGGAAAGAAGGCCGTGGCCAACATCAAACAGATTGCCGAAGAGGGAAAATTCAAGCACGGGCCCATCTTGGAAAAGGACTGCTCCTCCTGCCATGACACCCACGGCTCCGATTATTTCAGAATCCTGAGAAGCAATTTCCCGCCGCTGTTTTATGCCCCTTTCAACGTGGCGAATTATGAGCTCTGCTTTACATGCCATCAGCAGACATTGGTGCAGGACAGCAAGACGACGACCCTCACCGGCTTTCGCAATGGCGACAGAAATCTGCATTTCGTCCATGTCAACAAGGCGGATAAGGGAAGAACCTGCCGCGCCTGCCATGAAGCGCATGCCAACAACAACCCTCACCATGTCCGCGACGCGGTCCCGTTTGGCGGATGGAAGATCCCGATCAACTTTAAAAAGATGCCGGACGGCGGCACCTGTCAGCCGGGATGCCATGCCGAATACCCCTATAACCGCGTGAAGGCGGTGAAGTACCGATGAAAATAAAAGTAGCGCTGCTGTTGATTTTTTTCTGTATGATCGCCTCCGGATACGGTTTTGCGTCGGCGGAGGATACCCTGCCCCTTTCCGTGAGACTGCTTATCAAGGCCAAAAATGTGGCGGAGGTTGAAAAAGAGGCGGGCAGGTTCAGCGAGGCAGGCAACAAATTTCTTGCCTCGCTTGCCCATGGCGAGGCAAGCCTCCTGCGTGGCGATTTGGGCCAGGCGGAAATCCATTTCCGGCGAGCGATGGAAATCAACCCCGGCGGCATTGAAGGCAAGATAGGGATGGCCAAGACGCTGGCGGCCGGAAAAGAGACGGAAAAGGCGGTACAATTGTTAAATGACTCCTTGAGGACAAGTCCTCATCCGGTGCGGCTCCATTATGAAAAGGGGCTGATATTGGAAGCGGCGGGCGATGTGCGGGGCGCTTCGGGCGCTTTTGAACAGGGGTTGGAAAGGTATTTTTCAAAGAGATGAAAAAATTGTTGTTACTCTTGAGGCAATTGCAAAAGTCACAAAACCGGGACTGCCGCGCTTCGCTCGCAATGACCAACTACTCGGAACGATTGTCATTGCGAGGAGGAACAACGAAGCAATCTCTCTTGAAGACTTTTGCAAGAGCCTTATTCTTGGCTGTATTTTCTTTTATCGTCTTTTCCCCTGAATGCGTCTCCGCGCTGCGGGATTTGCAAACGGGAGAGGCAATTCCCCCTTTTTCCGTCAGCAATGCGGCGGGTAAGAGTTTCTCTTTGACGGAGCTTGCGGGTAAAAAGGGGACGTTGTTGATTTTCTGGCAGACCTCGACGAAAAATTCCCAGAGGGCCCTAAGACTGCTGGAGACGAATTACGCCAAGTGGAAGCAGCAGGGTCTGGAAATAGTGGCTGTTAACGTGGAGGAACAGAATATCACCGAGGAGGATCTCAAGAAAATAAAGGCGGCTTCCGAAGGACTTACCTTCCCCATGTTTGTAGATTTCGGTTTGACGCTGTTTGACAAACTGGGAGTTATTGCCCTGCCCACCTTGATCTTGCTTGATAACAACCTGGTGATCAGCCGGGAGATGTCCGGCTTTCCCCTTGTCGGTTCCCAACTTTTTTTTGAAGAGGTCGGATACTTTCTGGGTGATAAACGATTGGTGGAGCAGGAGGTTTACCGGCCCGTCAAGCTGGCAATGTTGTCCTATCAGATGGGGCGCAAGTTTGAAAAGAAAAAGGATTATGACAGGGCTGTCGATCTTTACGAAAAAGCCTTGAAAGCCGATCCCAAATATGTCAAACCTATCGTCCGGCTGATGGAATTGTATTTGAGTTTGAAGCGGATCGATGAGGCAAGGGCATTGCCGGCAAAGATCGATGCAGCCATATTGGATGATCCGGCCGTGAAGATGAGCAGGGGAAAGCTGTATTATCATGACAAGGATGCAGACAAAGCCATGAAGATGTTTGCTGAAAGCCTGACCAGGGAAGAAACCCCGGACGCCTATGTCTATTCCGGCTTTATTTCCTATGGTAAGGGTTTGCGGGAGGAGGCGGAAGCCTCTTTTGCCCATGCCGCTTCCCTGAGCAACAAGTCGCCGGAGATCATGAACAAGATCGGCAAATTTTTTGCGGAGAAGGGCGAATATGCCAGGGCCAACGGTTACTATAAGCAGGCCTTGGAGGAAATCTTAAAGACCGGCGGCAAATGAGAAAAAAATGGCAAAGGATCTGGCTGCTGGCGGCATCTGTTTTGTTCGGCTGGCAGGCGTTTGCCCTGGCGGCTGACGAAGGCGGCATGCGGATTGTGCTGCCCGGCAATATGACCTCTTTGTCCGGCGGCAGTGCAACATTAGTCGTCGCTGTCGATCCCCGGAAGATTGACACTGTTTCCGCCGGCGTCAACAAAAAAACCCCCAGCGTTTTGCCGGTTGCCGACAGGGAACGAAATAGGCGGCCCGACGGCATGATAAGCATTTGCGCTATCCTGACCCTCGATGAAGGTGAAAACATCGTGACCGTCAATGGTTGCCGACAGGGGAAAGAGGTTGTAAGGGAAAGTTTGAAGTTGTTTTACGCGGCGAAGTCTTCCCGCGATAAAAGTGTTGCTCCTCCCGCTTATCGGGCCGTTTCCTTCCATACGACTTTTGGGGAGGCACTGTGTGTCGATTGCCACAAAGGGCTGATGCTGCCGGTAAAAAAAATGACGCTTCCTGCCGATTCCCCCTGTCTTGGCTGCCATCCCCAGATCGTTGCGGAAAAGTTCAAGCATGGGCCGGCGGCGGTAGGCGACTGTGTCAGTTGCCATGCCGCTTCGGGCGCGAACAAATACGGTACTGCCAAGCCATTGAAAAAACTATGTTTCACCTGCCACGAAGAGGCGATGAAGCCGTGGCAGGACAAGAAATATACCCACGGTCCCACCGCAACCGGCGACTGTGCGATATGCCATGATCCTCATTCCTCCGCCGAGAAATTTTTCCTGCGGAAAAAAACCAATGCCCTGTGCATAGGTTGTCACGAAGAGAAGGCTACCGGGAAGCATGTCATTGCCAGTTATGTGTTTGGCAACACCCATCCCCTATCGGGGGGGAAAAACCCGATGCAGCCGGACAGGGCCTTTTCCTGCGCCTCCTGTCACTCGCCTCATGCCGCCAACAACAGGGAACTCTTTGCCTTTGAAGCCCCGGGAGGAAAAATGGGAATTTGTCAGGCTTGTCATAAAAAATGAGAATGTTAAACGTCAGTTTAAACCAGAAGCTAATCGGCATAACCATTGCGGCCTTCGTGATCATCATCGGCCTGGGGACGGTAAATCAGTATAAGTCGGTAAGAAAAGAGAATAGTGCGTACCAGCAAGAGAAGGTAATGAACATCTCCAACTGCATCCTGAGTGGCGTAAGCATGTTGATGCTCCAGAACAAATGCGCTGAAGTGCAAGATTTTGTGGAAAATGCCGCCTTACATAAAAAAATCGGGATGTTGCAGATATTCAGGCCGGAGAATGGTGTAATAATAGCGTCTTCCCAAAGATTTGACGTGGGCCGGAGGTTGGGGGAAGCGGATTATGAAGGATACGCGAAGCATGGCAACGGGGAGATTTTTTTCATTGTAGAAAACAGAACGAAGTATTTTATGAGATTTTTGCCCATTACAAACATGCCCTCCTGTCGGAAGTGTCATTCTGCCGACAGGGGCGTGCTCGGCGTCATTGGGGTGAAAATCCCGATGGTTGCGGTCTCTTCGCTTGTTCGGCCTATTCTTATTGATAACGTATGGTTCGCCCTGCTTTCGATTGTCCTTTTTTCCCTCGTTTTTTCCTTTATCGTAATCAAGTTGATCCATGAACCGCTGGACGAGATCATGGAAATGATACAGTATGTCGAAGATGGAAATTTTAAAAAGCGAGTTACCGTAAAACACAATGATATCATAGGAAGGCTGGCGGAAAAGTTTAATTCCATGACCTGGAGAATAAGCGAATCCCAGAAGGAAGTGGAAGCGTGTCACCGGGCGCAGATGAAAAGAGCCTCCCAGATGGCCATGATCGGCGAGATTGCCTCCGGCATCACTCATGAGATTAAAAATCCCCTCGCCTGCATCAGCGCCGCTCTGCAGGTGATCGAAGGCGACCTTGAAGAAAAAAATGAACACAAGATGGTAATTAGGGAAGTCGTGAATCAGATAAAGCGTCTGGACGGCACGGTAAAAAAAATACTTGAATTTGCGAAGCCTGTGAGCGCCGAGAAAAAGTTGACGGCCATTGACGAAGTTCTACAGGAAACGCTGTTGTTAATCAGTCAGTTTGCCAATCAAAAATCTATCGAAGTCAATGTTTCCGTCGGTGAAGGGATTAAAAAAGTATATGCCGACGGCAAGGCGTTGAGACAGGTGTTTTTGAACATTTGTCTCAACGCCATCGAGGCCATGCAGGAAAAGGGCGTTCTCGATATCGCCGTGGCCATGACATACAAAGAGCGTGTTGAAGGTCCCGGAGAATACGTTGAGATCATGATCAAAGACACGGGGAGCGGGATTGCCGAGGAGAATCTGGTCGGGATTTTTGATCCGTTTTTTACAACCAAGAAAAGCGGCACCGGACTGGGGCTTTCGATAAGCGCCCAGATTGTTGAGGAGCATGGCGGTTTTATAGAGGTGGAAAGTGAAGTGGGGGAGGGTACGACCTTCGAGGTTTATCTCCCCGCCGTTGACGAAAAAAGGTGAGCTGCAGATGAAATTGCTGGTCGTGGATGATGAAAATTTGATGTGCTGGTCCTTGAAGAAGGAGTTCGAAAAGGAAGGGTTTGATGTCTTTACCGCCGGCACTGCCCGGGAGGGCATCAATTGTTTTAAGGAGAATAATCCCGAGATTGTCTTTCTCGATGTCAAACTTCCCGACAAAAACGGTCTGGACGTTCTCAAAGAGCTCAAACAGCTCAACAGGGATGTTATCATTATCATCATTACCGCCTTTGGCGGCGTGGAAAACGCCGTTTCCGCCATCAAGGCAGGCGCCTACGATTATATAGAAAAGCCCTTTGAATTTGAATCGGTGAGGATCATAGCGAACCGGGCGCTCGAAACGGCCCGTCTTAAAAAAGAGGTGCGCGAACTGAGAATAGCGGGCAGCGGCCACTATTCCTTTGAGCGCTTTACCACCTGTTCCGCCAATATGATGGAGGTTTTGTCGCTGGCAAAAAAGGTCGCCGCGACGGATTGTTCCACGGTGCTGATCCAGGGAGAGAGCGGCGTCGGCAAAGACCTGCTGGCAAAAATTATCCATTATGAGAGCGGCCGGGCGACAAGACCCTTTCTGGAAATAAGCTGCACGGCGCTGCCGGAGACCCTGATTGAAAGCGAGCTGTTCGGTTTTGAGAAGGGCGCCTTCACGGACGCCAAGAGCGCCAAGAAAGGACTCTTTGAGGCAGCCGAGGGCGGCACGGTGTATATGGACGAGATCGGCGATGTCAAACCTTCCACGCAGGTGAAACTGCTGCGGGTGCTGGAAGAAAAGACCTTCAAACATATCGGCGGCAGCAAGGATATCAGCCTGGATGTCCGCATTATCGCCGCCACCAATCGCAAACTCGAACGGGAGGTGGAAGCGGGCAATTTCCGCGAGGATCTCTTTTACCGTTTGAAGGTGCTGCCCATTTATATCCCGCCGCTCCGCGAAAGAAAACAGGATATCGTGACCATCGCGATGAACATCATCGGCCAACTGAACAGGGAATTCAAAAGAGATATCCGCTACCTTTCAAAAGGGGCGGAGGAACTGCTCCTGCAATACCACTGGCCTGGCAACGTCCGGGAATTGAGAAATGTGATTGAGCGGGTCATGATCCTTGCCGACGTGGACGCGGACACCATTTTGCCGGATCATCTTCCTTTGGAGATAAAAAGACCTGTCGCGAGTGATGCAATGGCGCAAAGCGGCAACGCAACGGTAACGGCTTTGGCGGTCACCGTCCCGGAAGAGGGAATTGCGTTGGCCAGGGTGGAAAAGGAATGTATTCTGCAAGCGCTCAATATGACAAACGGCAATCAGGCACAGGCAGCCAGGCTGCTTAAGGTAACAAGGGATACGCTGAGGTACCGGATGCAGAAATTCGGCATTTGAGGGTGTGGACATAGCGAGGTGTTCGATGAGAAGAAAGCGTTTATACTGGATAGGATTGGCATTCCTTCTTTTTGCCTGCGCGGGGGCGGAGGTTAAAAAAGAGGTGGAGCTGGTCTGGCCGCTTCCCCCGGATGAGCCGCGGATCAGGTATTTAAGAACCTATGAAAGCTCCAATGATGTGCAGGAGCAAACAGGCAGCCAGAAACTGCTGACCACGCTCCTCGGAGAATCGGACGTCGGGATGGGACTGGGCAAGCCCTACGGTGTTTTTGCCGGCAGGGATCGGGTAATCGTGACCGATACGGGCATTGGCCGGGCAGTTGTTTTTGACATAAAAAACAAGAAGTACTTTCATGCGGGGCTGGAGGGGAAGGGGTTTCTCGCCAAGCCGATCGGGATTGCGGCCGATGCGGCGGGAAACATGTATGTCTCCGACACCAAGCAGGATAGGGTGGTTGTCTTTGACAAAGACGGAAAGTACGCGCGGGTCATCGGTGAAAAGGGCGCCTTCCTGCAGCCGACCGGGATCGCCGTGAACGACGCCCTGGACAGGGTGTATATCGTGGACACCAACAAACACCAGTTGTTCATCTATTCGAAGGAGGGAAAACAGGTGGCGGTGGTGGGGAGCCGCGGCGACGGGGATGCCCAGTTCAACTACCCGACCAATGTCTTTGTCAGTAAAAACGGCAAGGTCTATGTCAGCGACTCGATGAATTTCCGCGTGCAGGTATTCGACGCCGACGGTAAATTTATTAGCAAATTCGGTAAAGTAGGCGACGCGCCGGGGATGTTTTCCCGTCCCAAGGGGATCGCGGTCGATAGCGACGGCCATATCTATGTCGTCGATTCCGCCTTCAACAACGTGCAAATCTTTGACGAGCAGGGGCAACTGCTGATGTTTTTCGGAGAGATGGGCAACAAGCCGGGGCAGTTCTGGCTCCCCGCGGGGATGTATATCGACGCGGATGATAAAATCTACGTCGCCGATCAATATAATAAACGGATAAACGTCTTTCAATATCTGAAGAGTAAAGCCGCCCGCTGATTGCATATCGATAGACTCCTTTCTTAGAAGCGTCAAAACTGACAAATCTGGGTGATATGCCCCATTGTGGGTGGGGCATATCACCCACAATGGGATTATGTTGGTTGCCGGGGGGGGAAAGTCCCTTTTTGAACCAGTCATGAGGGAGGAATTTCCCCTTGTCGTAATATCAATGATCCGTCCGGAGCGTTTTTTTGCTGACTTCTAATTCCCGGCGCGCCTTTTGCTTTCGAGATTACAATAAACAGGCCTCTGAAATTACGCAGCGGATGCGGGAGAGCGCACTGGAGAGATGGCGGAGTTGATGGGCAAACAAATCAGGCAGAAAGTTTTTCTTTTCACAATGATAACAGTCATGGCGTTTAATGCGCCGGCTGTCCGGGCCGCCTCGGTGGTAGGATCGAAGCACGATATCAGCGTGGCCGGAGGAGAGGTTTGCGTCCACTGCCATACCCCCCATTTTGCAAGCGCCACAATTGCCGCTCCCCTGTGGAATAAAAAAAGCGCCGATTTCAACTTTGACGCCTTTACCATGTACACCAGTCCGACCATAGACACAACAATCCCCTCCCGGCCCAGCGGGCTTTCGCTGGCCTGCCTGGGTTGCCACGACAGCGTCAGCGCCCCCGAGGCTGCGACTGCGACTTATACCCACGCAGTTATCAATGCGCCGGGTTCAGGTTTGACGGGGACTTATTCCATAAGCTGCGCCGCGTGTCACGACTCTCATGGCGGATCAATGTACTCAATACCGGCGGTCGGTCCCAATCTCACGAATGACCACCCCATTTCGATGATTTATCCGACGGCGGCCCAGGATGCGGGGTTTCTGGTCCCTCCGGATTTTCAAAAGGGCTGGTCCGACGTGCCGCTTTTCTCCGGCAAGGTGGAATGTGCCACCTGCCATAATGTCCACGATCCGGCCAGGGTGCCTTTTTTGAGGATAGCGAATACGGGGAGCGCTCTTTGCTATAAATGTCACAACAAGTGACTTTGTCCTGTCATTGCGAGCGAAGCGAAGCAATCTCATGGGACTGCCACGGGATTCGCCCTCGCAATGACAAATTGGGTGAAATGACGCATGTGGGTGGGGCATATCACCCAGGAGAGACTACGAATCTGGTAAACGCAAAGATGAAATGCAAAGTTTTTCTTTTAACAGGCATAATGATCATATTCTTTAATGTCCCGGCGCTCCGGGCAGCCTCGGTGGTGGGTTCCAAACACGACCTTTCCTCCGCCACGGGCGGCTCTCCCTATAAAACAACCGGCACTGACCAGGTTTGCGTGTTTTGCCATACGCCGCATTTTTCTTCTTCCTCAGCGCCGCTGTGGAACAGATCGGCTTCCGCGGCAACCTACACCATGTACAGCAGCAGCGTCAGCGCCACCATTGATATGACCGTAGCGGCCAATCCCCAGGGGGTGTCGGCGGCCTGTCTGTCCTGCCATGACGGCACAGTGGCCTTCGATTCCCTGCTCAACAAACCCGGCTCCGGCAGCGGCGCTCCCAGCGGCTGGACGTGGAATGCCGCCGGAAACACGATGACGGCAGCGACAAGTCCCTCGGCCATGCTGGGCTCCGACCTGAGCAACGACCACCCCATATCGGTAACCTACGATGCCTCAAAAGACCCGGCCTTTGTTGTGCCGGCAAGCGGCGCGGTAAACGGCCTGCCCCTCTATGGGACTTTGAAGAACCAGGTGGAATGCGCGAGTTGCCACAATGTGCACGACAATACAAACGCGCCGTTCCTGCGGGCAACCAACGGCGGCAGCGCCCTTTGCCTGAGATGCCACATCAAATAGGGAATCGGCAATAGTAACTGCTGGCATGGTATGTGCTCCATCATTAATACAAAGCGGCTTGATAGTTTAGTCTTAAGGAAAGAATGCAAAGGGAGATGAGGCAGGGGGATTTTTCGGACAGAAGAAAAGTTGAAAAAAGAAATGATTTCATAGAAACTAACTGAAAGGAGAAAAAATGAAAAAGTCAATTACAAAAACAATGCTCTTGGTCATGATCGCAATGGTTTCGATCCTGATGGTGGCCCAGATCGCCAAGGCGGGGATCATCACAACAAAACATAATTTGTCGCTCGCTTCCAATGGCATTGACAATAGTGGTGGTCAAAACAATGAAATTTGCGTGTACTGCCATACTCCTCATATGGCCAATACAGCAGCAGGCCCGCTATGGAACAAGGCAGCAGCAACAGGCAACTATACCATGTACGGGAATACATTGGCAGGCACTGCGCCCGACAGCACACCGAATACCGTAACAAAGGCATGTCTCTCCTGCCACGACGGAGTCAGTGCCATCAACTCTGTTGTTAATCAAGCTGGTTCGGGTGGATATCTCGCCGCCGGTACAAAGGTGGCATGGGCTAACCCTGTTACCAGTCTTGATACCGCGCTTCTTATGCCTGATGGGGTAACCAGAATCGGAGAGGCGCTTGGCAATGACCATCCTGTATCCATTGTATACACCACGGCTAAAGCAAGTCTAAGGGCCCCGAATGGGACAGCCTCTGCCACGGCCAAGGTACTATCTGCAACCGAAATAAAAGGTGTGTCAGAGGCATCCAAAGTTGAGTGCTCGAGCTGTCACGATCCCCATGCTGCCTCGGGAGACAGCGTAGACGGTGGTGGAACGGCAGGCGCCCTGTTCTTAAGAGTAAGCAATACCGGCAGCGCCCTATGTTTAGCCTGCCATGTGAAGTGAAATATTTGCTTTAAAAATAGTGGGGGGAGAGAAGTCTCCTCCACTATTTCAAGTTGACACTGTGATATATACTCGACATGGAGGTGAGCCATGGCGAGACAGACTCAAATCAGTACGGAAAACATGTCCCGTTTCTTGGATCAAGTCAGCAAAGCACACCCGGGCCAGTTCATCGTCATGGTGCTGGACGGAGCATCATCCCACAGAAGCAAGGAGCTTAAGATTCCAAAGAACATGTCCTTTATTCGACTGCCGCCCTATTCACCGGAGCTGAATCCGGCGGAGCAACTATGGAACATACTCAGACGCGACTACTTCGCCAATCGCGTCTTTGATGCCTTGGATGTTGCCACAACTCAAGCCGAATTCGGCTTGGCAGAGATGGCGGCAAATAAGTTAGCAATCCGGCAACTGGCCAACTGGTCTTGGATTAATGCCATCTTGAAAACGTAATGGAATTATACTTTTACAGATTTATGGTAACGGGTGCCGCAGAAAATCCTAATTTTACACAGCGCTGTTTTTGTTATTTCGCGAGCAACCCGGAATTCAGGGTTTCCGGATTCGTAACTCCTGAGGAATGACGAGGGATTTTCATAGCGGCGTCAAAACATCATTAAGATAAGTTTACTTAACCGTGAATAGGTTTGGACCATGATGGTACACAACAATACTAAGTTTTTGCGCATATTTAGTTTGACTATCATCGCTGCTTTGATGCTTGGCTGCGCCGCTCCCACACCCAAGAAGGAAGCTCAACTGCTGTGGCCCCTTCCTCCCGAAGAACCGCGCCTGGTCTATGTTAACAGCTATAAGGGAGAAGGCGACTTTAAAAAGCCAGGGGTTTTGGAAGCACTTCTCGGGGAGACACCCTTCAGCACGGAACTCAGGAAACCCTACGGTGTTGCCGCCTTTGGCGATAATATTTATGTCACCGATACGGATAGCGCCAGTTTGTTTGTCTTCAACCCTAAGGAGCAAAAAGTCACCTTTTTAGGACAGGAAGGACCGGGAAAGCTTTCTCTGCCGGCAGGTGTTGCAGTTTCTAAAGACGGCACAGTTTTTGTGGCCGATGCCAAGCAGAAACGGGTGTTTGGTTATGACGCGAAAGGTGATCTGAAAATCGCCCTCGGAAAAAAGGATGAGTTCAAGAACCCGGGTGGCATTGCAATCAATAACGATATCAGCAGGCTGTATATCGTGGACAGCTACGGACATATGGTGCATGTCTATTCCACCAAAGGAGACCCGCTCTTCACCTTTGGCCAGAGAGGAGCGGGTGACGGCGAGTTTAATTATCCCTCCAATGCGGCCATCGAGAGAAAGACCGGCAATGTCTATATAGTGGATACTCAGAACTTCAGGGTTCAGGTCTTTGACAAAGACGGCAAGTTTATAAAGAGATTCGGACAGCTCGGTGATGCACCCGGAACATTTACGCGGCCTAAAGGCATCGGCATTGACAGTGAGGGGCACGTCTATGTGGCTGACGCCGCATTTGACAACCTTCAGATATTTGACGAAAAAGGACAGCTTCTCCTTTTCACCGGGGGCCCCGGTCATGATCCCGGGTATTTCTGGCTTCCGGCCGGCGTCTATGTGGATGAAAAAGACAGGATCTATATAGGGGATTCCTTTAACCACCGGGTGCAGGTGTTTCAGTACCTCAGCGAGAGATGGAAGAAGGAAAATCCCGAAGAATACAAAAAATATCTGTTGAAATAATACCGGCCAAGTTTAATAACGAAGGTAAATGCTGTGAAGAAAAAAGTATTGATAGACGAGGATCCGGTTGGCATATTACGCAGGTACCCCGCAATGACGGTGTATGTAGCCGTTTTTGTTTTTTTTAACGTTGCCCTGCTCTTTGCGGCGGAGCAAAATCCCCGTCTTAAGACTGTGGCAAAAGTAAACGGTATGGTAGTAACTCAGAGCGAGCTCGACGAGACCGTGGCGACCCTTCTGCCCCAGGCTTCCTATCATCGCAATGTGACGCCGGAAAAGATAAAGGAGCTGGAGAAAAAGGCCCTCGAAAATTTGATCCAGGAGGAGCTTTTCTACCGGGCAGGCCTCAAGAAGGGTTACAAGGTGGCCAAAGACGATCTCGACAGAAGATTCGCCGAGATCGTCAAGAAATACCCCTCAAAAAAGGCCTTTCGGGAGGCTCTCAAAAAGTACGGCCTTACCGAGAAGGATGTGAGAAAAAAGCTCGACCATATCATGCTGGCCGAGCTTTTCCTGAAGGAGGAGGTCTATAAAAAGGCGGAGCTAAAAGATACGGAGCTGCTCGCTTATTATCAGAAAAACCGGGAGAAGTTCCAGAAGCCGGAGGCGATGCGTCTTTCTCATATCCTGATCAGGGTGCCGCCGGAGGCGCCGCGGGAGGAGAAGGAGAAACTGAAAAAGAAGGCGGAGGCCCTGCTTGTGCGGCTTAAAAAGGGAGAGGACTTTCAGCGGCTCGCCTGGGACAATTCCGACGACCCGAGCCGGGTGAAGGGGGGCGACCTGGGGGTGGTGCACCGGGGCAGGCTGGAGCCCGATGTCGAAAAACCGGCCTTCGCCTTGAAGACGGGGGAGCTGAGCGGCGTCGTGACCTCCCTTTACGGTCATCATATCCTGAAGGCGGGGGAGAAGTTCCCGCCGCAACAGTTGAAATTTGAAGAGGTGAAGGAAAAACTGAAAAAGGAACTGGAGCAAAAAGCCGTGGAAAAAAGGCTTGCCGATCTGCTAATGTCTCTCAAGGAGAACGCCAAAATTGAGGTTTACGGGGATTAGGCATGCCGCAGCGCTGATTGTTTTTTTTTTCTTCTCGGGGGGACGATTCCAGCCGCCGCGGCCCGTTATGGGAAATATTATGTTGCCGGCGCGGTTGAAGTGGAAACGAAGAATGAAACGGAAGACAGTCAGGACCAGCATAGCGCCTACAGCTCCTTTGAACACCGCTACAAGATTGACGTCCAGAGTTTTGTCCTCAGTCCCCGATTGCTGAACTACCAGTTGGGCGTTTCCATAGGCAAAGGCAATACGGAGACCAACGGCGCCTCCTCGAGCATAGACAATCTGGGGTACAATGCGAGGGCGGAGCTCTTTCCCGGGAGGCGCATCAATACCTCTTTTTACGCCAACCGCGAGTCCCTCAGCAGTTTTGTTCCTCTTACGGCGAGCGCCGGTTCCGCGCTGGTATCGCAGACGAACACAAATTATGGGGCGTTGCTTAACCTTAATTATCGGCCCTTTCCGGTTGCCATCAACTATGACGAGAACAGTATGGAAGGTTCGAACGGAGACCAGCGGCTCGACAGAAGCGTGCGACGTCTGCAAATCAGCGCCAATAAGGACTTCTCCGGTTTTTCAAGTAATTACGCATATTCCTTTACCGATACGGCCGACAAGATCGAGCAGACCAACAATACCCGGGAGCACGCCGCCCAGGTGAATCTGGAAAAGACATTTTCCGAAAGCAAGACCTTTCGCCAGGATTTCCGGTTTAACTCGTTGAGCAGAATGGGAAGATTTCAGGACATTACCTCCCCCACGGTAACAAAAAACAGCGATTACACGCTGACCAGGGCTGATGAGATTGTCAGGTTTGACGCCGTTCTGGCGAATCTTACGGCGTCGCTCCCCAGCGCCCTGGGCGATGCCGGCCGCACCTTCACAATTGTCAAGATCGATGCGACGGCCAACAGAGTTACCGTCAAACCGGCGGGAGCGGAGACGATCGGCGGCGCCGGTTCGCTCATCCTGCAGACGCAGTGGGTGGAGGTCACCATCATCAGTAACGGCATAAACTGGATCATTGGCCAAAGAGCGCCTAAAACGGGGTTGCAGGAGGAAAGCAGCATCATTAACCTCAATTCGACGAGCTCTTTCAGTTATCGCCCGTCGCAGGCATTCAGCAATAACAGCAGCCTGAATGTCTATTATTTCAGCTCGGAGGCGGGAGCGGGAACGAATCTTTTTTTCTCCAATTCCACGAACTGCCAGCTTAATCCCGAGCTTAGCGTCAACGCCAGTATGGGGGCAGGATATACGGATTCGGGAAGCGGTGCGACGAACGCGTCGGAAAATATCTCGGCCGGAATGAATTACAACAGGAAAGTCGGGCTCTGGAATCTCAATTTCTTTGAAAACATGGGGTTGAACAACAGCAATCAATCGGTAGCCGCAAGCAAGGCAGTCGGAAACGCCGGGCTTGGCGCCTCCGCCTCCCGGGACTATGACTGGTGGAAGTCCAATGTTACCCTCCAGACGCAGGCGATAAGGTCCGCATCGTCGGGAGGAGGCGGAACGACCAACTGGCAAGCGAACGGCGCCTGGTCTGTTTCCCCTTCGGCGCGGGTTCAGCTTCAGTCTTTACTGCGTTACAGCCAGGACGACAGCAAAAACGACGCGATCGTTGCGGCAACGGAAGCGGGGGCGAATACGACGTTTCAGCCCTACTCCAATTTGTCCCGCACGACCGAGCTCGACATGAACTACGCCTGGCTTGCTTACGTTTCCGAGGTTAACATGGCCACGATAAGCGGCGGCGGTGTGCTGAGCAGCCAGATCAGCGAGTCGGGCGGAGGGGGCGGCTCCCAGACCGACAGAAGCTACTTCTACAGCCAGCTTATTTTCAGGTCGGCGCCGCTGAGAGCCCTTTTTATTACTATGACCTTGCGCGGGGAATGGGATAATTCCGTCACGGATTCCGGCGATGCAGCAGGCCAAATAACCGGAACTTCCACCGCGCGCACGGTTTATAGCATGGAAAATGCATTGCATTTCTCCATAAGGCGGATAATGATCAAGCTCAAGCACAATTGGCGCAACGAGACAGGCGCGAACAGTCCCTACAGCCGGCAGTCCATATATTTGACAGTTTCGAGGCCTTTTTAACAAGAATTGCCTCCTCATAAACGGGCGCAGGGGGTGCGAAGGGAGAAGAGAAGATGAACGAATATATCGACAGTCGTTTCAAATGGGGCTTTATCGCCCGATTTTGCATAGGGATGGCGGCAATATCAATATTAAGCGTCTTGTTCTTTTTGCTCATCTTGCCGAAGGGGAATGCAACCTTTTATGCATCCCTTGTTTACGCAGTGCAAAAGACCGAGGTGAAACTTGTCCCGATAATTATTTTTGTGGTGCTTTTTGAGATTATACTGGCCGTTCTTTTCACTCTGTTCCTTACCCTTTTTCTGTCCCACAAGGTAGGAGGGGCGATTTTTAAATTGGAGGGCAATATAGAACGGCTAAAAAGCGGGGACCTCAATATTCACGAAATGAGCTTGCGCGGCGCCGACCAGGGACAGATTCTATCTGTAAAATTCAATGAGATGCTCAAAAAATGGCATGCCAGTTTTAAGGAATTAAAGTATTATTACGGCAAGTTTTCGGCCAGAACGAATGCCTTGCAAAAAGAGGGGCTTCCATCTGAGAAGGGTAATTCAGCGGCAATACTGAGGATTAAGGATGACGCAGAAAAGATGCAGGCCGTTCTTGATCGCTTTATTATTTAGCGGGGCGTTTTCGGCATTGCTTGCTTTTGCAGGAAACATGGAGAAAGAACACCTCTTCGAGGGCAAGTGCGGCCAGTGCCATCTCAACACGCCCTTGAAGGGTGGAAAGATACTGCTCGTCAGCGATGTGGACAAGCTTTGCAGGGGATGTCATGCGCAGATTGGAACCATCATGTCTCATCCGTACGGGGTGAAACCGTCCTTCCCGCTGCCGCCGGAATTCAGGCTGGACTGGGCGGGAAAAATGACCTGCGCGACCTGCCATGAAATTCACGGGAGCAGAAAATATTTGCTGGTGGCAGAAAAAACGGGGAAGGCCTTCTGCATGAGCTGTCATCGGGAAACGCTTTTCAAAAAAAATAAATACGGGCATGAGGTTGTCTCTTCTTTGCTCCATCAGCCACAGTACGAGACGGTAAACCCCAGTCAGCCTCTGGACCGTGAATCTCAGGAATGCCTCGGTTGCCATGATGGCGGACTTGCCGGGGCGCGCGTGGTTAATATCGGCGGCGGCATCTGGCAACACGGCGCCGGGAATGCCGGCAGCCATCCCATAGGCGGAGATTATCAACAGGCAGCAAGAAAAGGCGGATATAGAAGGAAGGAACTGCTCAACAGGCGGATCAGATTGTTTGACGGGAAGCTCGGCTGCGGCTCCTGTCATAATCTCTACTCCACTCTGCCGGCCATGCTTGTCCGGAGCAACAGGGGGAGCGCCTTGTGCTTTGAATGTCATACAAAGTAGAACGGCGTTATCGCGAGTCCTTAAGGGGCGCGGCGATCTAACGGGATTGCCGCGGGCTTTGGCCTCGCAATAACCGGCAAGGAGGAAACCGGACGATGTCGATTGCAGAGACGATTTTTCAAAGAATGGGCAGCTTTCTGACCGGCGAGAAAATAGACGGGCGAAGAAAGAATTTCTATGTGGAGAAGGATTTTCAGAAAAGATTCATTCTGTTTTTTCTTGTCATAATTTCCCTTTTGATAATTGTTTCCGGGGTTGCTTATTTCATAATGCTTCGCGGTTTCTTCGAAGAAAGCATGTACTACATTCATTCCAACTTTAAGAGTATGACAGAGATGGCAACGTTCAAGCTTCTTCTTTTTTTTGTGGAGTTTTCTGTTATATTCTTCATAATCATCATTATTGCAGCGGACATAATGATGAGAAGGATTGCCAAAGAGTTCATGTCTTATGAGCGCATCGCCGATCGGCTGGCTGCGCTGGATTTCAGAAAGGCGGCGGCTATTATTGCGGACGCAAAGCTCTTTTCCCGCCTGCACCGGCAGTATATGTATCTGATAGACAAGTATTCCACAGATGTCTCCCTGCTGAAAGAAAAGTTGACGCGGATTAAGGCGTTGATTGCATTGCTGGGAGATGGCGACATGCCGGAGGAGAAGAAAAACATGGCAACGACCGAACTCTTTGAGCTTCACAATGCCGTGAAGGCAAAAATGGCGGAGTATAAACTTGATAACTGTCGTTAGAGGTAATTGCAAATCGTTTTGTCATGCCCGAAAGCGCAGCTTAATGTCCATAATGTTCTTGTCGGGCATCCATGATCTTAGGCAGTTACAAACTGGATTATGAACATTAAACTTCGTTTTCCCGCCCAGAGTTTACCCCCGCGTAGGCGGGGGCGGGAATGACAGAATTGGGAGTTTTGCAATTGGCTCGTTTTTCAAAGATGTGGATAGCGCGGGCTTTGAGGTGCATTTTAATATGAGAAGAATTGCTTCCACTATCGTCATCCTGTTCCTTTTGCCTTATGCGGCATGGGCTGATGAGCTTACCTGGCCGCCGCCGCCGGAGATATCGAGGATCAGATTTGTCCAGGAGGTAAGAGGGCCCTCCGATCTGAAGATTAAAAAGTCCTTCTTCAAGAAAATATGGGAATTCATTGCCGGCGACGAGCCGGAGGGGATCAGACGTCCCTTTGCCATCGCTGTCCGGAAAGACCGGATATGCGTTACCGACGTAATCCTTGCCGGGTTTCACCTGTTTGATTTAATAGACAATAACTATAAAATAATTGTTCCCCGGAAGGCAAGGCTGACCTCGCCGGTCGGGGCCGCTTTCACGCTTGATGGCCGTCTGCTGGTGACTGATTCGGTTATGAAAAAGGTGCTTGTTTTTAACGGGCAGGGAGGCTTGACCGGGGAATTTGCCGCCGGCTTTCCCTTTCTGCGGCCGACAGCCGTCGCTGTATCGCCGCTGGATAATTCTGTATGGATTTCCGACACGCGCGCACACCAGATTTTCAAATTCAGCCCGACGGGAGAAAAACTGCTGTCATTGGGGAAGAGGGGGACAAACGACGGCGAATTTAATTATCCCACGGGCATTGCCATCGGTAAAGATGGCCGGGTTTATGTCTGCGACACGCTGAATGCGAGGTTGCAGGTTTTTTCGGAGACGGGAAAATTCCTCTTTAAATTCGGCAGGCATGGTGATTCCACCGGGGATTTTGCCAATCCGAAAGCGGTGGCGCTGGATGGGGATGGCCACATTTACATCGTCGATGGCCTCTTTGATGCTGTACAGATTTTTGATGAAAAAGGGCGGTTGCTGCTGGTCTTCGGTCAGAGGGGGACAAGAAGCGGCGAGTTTTACGTTCCCTCTGCCATTTTTATTGACGAAAAAGACCGGATATTTGTCTCCGATTCCTATAACGGCAGGATACAGATATTTCAATATCTCAGGGAGTATTAATGAAGTACAGGGTATTAATAATAGTTGCGGCAGCGCTCTTTGCCGGCAGCGCACCGGCGGGGGCGAATCTTGCCAGTTCTAAACACAATCTTTCCGTAAGCGGACCGGGAACAATCAAGGCCACGGCGGAAACGGAGCGGTGCATCTTCTGCCACATTCCCCATAACGCCAATCCGGGGGTGCCCCTCTGGAACCATACGGTGACAACTGCGGCATACACCATGTACACCAGCGACTACCTGACGCGCGCCGGTTATGCCACGCCTTCCGACGTGGGACAGCGCTCCCGCCTCTGCCTTTCCTGCCATGACGGCACGGTGGCGATCGGCTCTGTCTATACCGTGCGGGCCGTTGCGCAGACGTCGCCCCTTGCCATGAGCGGCGTTGACGCCTTCGGAAAAATGCCCGGCACGGCGGCGGGATATCTGGGGACTGATTTGCGGGACGATCACCCGGTTTCGGTAAAATACGATAGCGGGATGACTATTGTTTTCGGTTCAGGCGTTCGCGGCATGGAACTCAAGGCGACTGCCCCCTCCATCAATCCCAAGCCCTACACAGGGGTGAAGCTGTACGGGACGGCTACCGGTACAATCAAGGGCTATGTGGAATGCACCTCCTGCCATGATCCCCATAATGATGCAAACGGCAAATTTCTCGTCGTTTCCAATACAAACGGCGCTCTCTGCACCGCCTGTCACGACAAGACAGGCTGGAGCGGCAGCATTCACCAGACGTCGGAGAGGGAGATCCTCCCCAGCGACGAGCCGCCGCCCATTCCGGGGGCAAAAGTCGCCGAGGCGGCCTGCGCCGCCTGCCACAAATCGCATTCAGGCGCCGGGACGCCGTATCTTTCGAGAAAACTTGAGGAAAATACCTGCTATAACGGCACGTCCAGTTCCTGTCACGGCGGCACTTTGGGGGCGGCGAAGAACATCTATACGGTTTTTCATCTGGCAAAAGTTCATCCGGTTGCCGCTATCGGAAAACACCGGAACCTCGATGTGCTGTATCCTGACGATCTCGGAGCGGCCAACCGGCACGCCGAATGCTATGACTGCCACAGCCCCCATCAGGCGAAAAATATGCCTAAACGGGTGGAGACCGGCTTGTGGTATCCCGCGACCGTCACCAGCGCCTCCAATCTGGTTGCCAATTCCGGCCCCCTGACCGGCGCGACTGGCGTGGAGCCGACGACAGCTCCCCTGTGGGCGGCAAGAACATACATCACCCTCAATGCCGCCACTAAGGAGTATCAGATCTGTTACAAGTGCCACTCTGGGTACGCCATCCAGAACACCGTTACCCCGCTGGCCTCCTGGGTGGGGCTTTCGAGCCCCTACATCATCACCGACCAGGCGTGGGAGTTCAGCCCCGGCAACAAGTCCGCTCACCCGGTAGAGGTGGACCTGAGCAGCCAGACGGGAAGCTATGGCACTCGTTCCCTGACGGCAGCCCAGCTCCTGCCTCCCTGGAATGCCAGTGTCGGCGCGCAGACCATGTACTGCTCCGATTGTCACGGGGCGGATAGTGAGAACTCCAGCGACCCCCGGGGGCCGCACGGCTCGAATTCCGCCTTCATGCTGAAAGGTCTGAATAAATACTGGCCGAAAGACGTGGGCGGGTCTTATTATACGCTCGGCGGCATTTTGACCGGGCTGTTCTGTCTTAACTGTCATCCCTTAAATAGCGGCGGCTGGAAAAACAACGTTCATAGTCAAGACCCACATAGAAATAAATATCAAGTGGGCCTCTCCTGTGTAGCATGCCATATCGAAACGCCGCATGGCTCCCGCGTGTCGCGGTTGATCGCCTATAACAGTCCTGTACCTCCCTGGGGGGCCCCTTACGGCAGTCAAAGCAAACTTCGGGGATTCAAGAAAGCCACCACGCCGACCGGCTACACCGAGGGAAATTGCTATATTCCTGGTTCTCAGCGGCATAATACTTCTGTGACTGGGGCTGATTGACAGTGCGGCGCTGTTTGGGAAAAGGAGAAAATACGGCGCTTCTCGCTTTTGCCGGGAAAATAAAAAAGATTCTCACCGCCCCGAAAACAGTGATCCTGCTGCTTTGCCTGCTGCTTATTGCCTGCCTGGCCGGCGCCCTGATTCCCCAGAGCGCCAACACCCCGTCCTCCTTTTTCGAGGCCTGGCGGATGGAGCATCCCGTCAGTTTCCAGTTGGCGGTCTGGTTCCAGTTGAACCGGATATTTTCCTCATTCTGGTTTCTACTCCTCGTCCTTTTAATGTTGTTTTCCATAACCCTATCCCTCCAAGGACAGTTCAGAAAAGCATGGCGCGCCTGCGCCGCCGCGCCACCCCTCTTTCCGCTGACCCCGGAAGTCGTTTTCCCAACCGACGCGTTTGATGCGGCAGCACTGCGAAAGCGTTTCGCGAAACGGGGTTTTCAAAAGGAGACGCATCATCAAGAAAACGCGGAAGGGCTCATTTTTTTCAAAAACAGGCGCAATGTCTGGGGAGGCGTTATCTTCCATGGCGGCATGCTTCTGCTCATCCTCGCCGCCTTGCTGACAGTTGCCTTTCAGAAACGGGGATTCGTGCAACTCATCGAAGGCGACTCCTTCTCCGGCCGACAGGAGGACTTTCTCAGTTGCGAAAATGGCATTTTCAGCGGCCGCTTCGATCCGGGCTTCGGCATTCAATTAGAGAAACTCTCTCACTCATACTGGGACACGGGTGAGTTGAAGGAACTAAAAAGCGACGTCATAATCGAGCGGCGGGGATTGTCCGTCAAAAAGTCGCTGACCAGAGGGAAATCCATTGATATCGGGGGCGTATCCGTCAGTCAATCCGCCCATTTCGGTTATACCTTGAAGATATCGCTTTCTACCGAAGGCACGGAGGGGCTGCCGACCTATTTTTCCCTCGATATGGCGCCGGCGGGAAGGCCTCTGACTGGACGCAGTGATTTCCCGACGACGGACTACATTCTGGAGATGGCCTTCACCCCGGATCGGAGCGGACGCTCGCCTTATCCGCTGGATCCCTCATTGCAGTTAAGATTCATGACAGGAGAAAAAGAGGCGGGCCGGGCCGTCCTGAAGCCGGGCGAGGAGGCGCTGGTCGGAGAGTCGCGGTTCAGATTTGAGGAGATAAGAAACTGGAGCGGCCTGAGACTGACCGAAAACAGGTTTGTCATCCTCATTTATGGGGGGCTTCTGCTCAATGTGTTGGGGGTATTCATGATTTTCTTTTTTGCGCCGCAGGAGATTCTCGTTTCCGCAACGAAAGGGGAGAACGGAATTTTTATCGTTGCCGTGGCGGTTAAAACCAAAGCTGGAAACAAGATTCTGCTCGCAGACGCCGTGGGGATGGTAAAAGGCCTGCCCGGCGGTAGCCCTGGAACAGGACGATAATTCATGGAAAACGCCCTCCTTGCTAAATACGAAATCATGCTCCACTGGCTTGCCATGACGGCGTATCTGGCGGCGACGCTTTGTTTCTTTCGGGGAACGATCTTTGGCAAAAACAAGTCTCTTGCCTGCGGGATGACGTTCATCCTGGCCGGCTTGCTTCCCCAGACCCTTGCGCTGCTGGTGAGATGGTCGTATGTCTTCCACGGTCCGTATCTGACCAGATATGAAGTCCTCTCCTCCAGCGCCCTGGTGATGCTTGGCCAGTTTCTGTACCTTTCGCGCCGCCATCCGGAGATTCGCTTCTCCGGCCTTTTCGTGGCGCCGCTTGCCCTTTTCGCGACGCTGGCCGCCCTTTGTTCCGGTACGGCGGTCACGATGCTTCCGGCGAGCTTTAACAGCCTCTGGGTTCTCCCCCACGTCTTTTTTACAAAGCTGGCCGTGGGCGCATTTTGCATCGTCATGGCGCTGATCGTTGCCTACCTGCTGAAGGGCGGGAGGAGTCAGGCGCGATTTATGGCCACGCTTCCCGCCGCGGAGCTTCTGGACGACTATATCTACAAAATCACGGCCTTCGCTTTTTGCTGCTGGACAATTACCATTGCCACAGGCGCACTCTGGGCCCACGAAAGTTGGGAAAGATACTGGGGATGGGATCCGATTGAAACCTGGTCGCTCATAACCTGGCTCTTGCTGGGGGTATATCTGCACCTGCGCCGCTTCTTCGGCTGGAAGGGGAAAAAAGGCATCGCCGTTTTGATTATCTGCATCGCCGTATCGCTGCTGACTGTATTTTCCCTTCCTTTTCTCGTGGATTCACTGCACGGCGATTATTACCGGTAACTGCTTTGCCTGTCATTATGCAGACTGTAAAAAAGTGAGGTAATTTATTCTACTCCGACATATAACCCAAGTTTGCCAAAATTTTTCTGATTTAGGCAATTTTAGGCAAGATTTGGGGTGTTCTTCATTTTAAGTACTCGATATTTATATAGGCGGTTTTTAAATTCTCAAATGTAGTGACCCATAGGTTAATTTCCCCCTTGACAGATACGCCCGGTTCTGATAGTTACCGCCGCATGTATATCAAACGTGTACGCAAATCCAATCGCAATTCCAAAAAGTGCTACGAGTACCTGCACCTTGTCGAAAACGTACGCACGGAAAACGGCCCCCGGCAAAGGCTTATTATGAACCTGGGGAGCATGAACGTTGCCCCTGAAAAATATAAAGAGCTGGCCAACTGTATTGACGGCATGTTGACCGGTCAACAGGAACTGTTCAGCACAGACCCGAACATCGAAAAACTGGCGCGCAAAACCGCCGATAAAATCCGTGACAAGAGCGGCGCCGAAAAAGATAGTTCAATGACCGCTTGCCCTCCCGCGACTGCAGAGTTTCTCTATCAGAACGTTGATGTGGCCTCGATACAGGCCAGTCAGATACGTTCGCTGGGGGCGGAGTATGTTTGTCACTGCATCTGGAATGAACTAAAAATCAACGACTTGCTGCTATCGAAAGGAATCTCCAAACATGTCCTTCCCCTGATGGAGGCTCTGGTGATTGGCCGCCTGATATCGCCGGGAAGCGAGGTTCATACGTACAGTTGGGCGGAAGAGCGCTCGGCTCTTTATGAACTGACCGGGGCGGCGCTGCATCCTTCTCTCAATTCGCTATATAGAGCCGGCGACCGGCTTTTTGATTGTAAAGACGCCTTGGAGTGCCACCTGTCAGTCCGGGAACGAGATATTTTTGACTTGCCGGAACGCCTTTGTCTGTTTGATCTGACCAACACCTATTTTGAAGGCCAGGAGGATGTCAACCCCAAGGCGCAACGGGGGCACAGCAAAGAAAAGCGCACAGACTGCAAACTGTTGACCCTGGCCCTGGTGGTCGATGAGGATGGGTTTCCCAAGTACAGTCGCCTTTATCCCGGCAATCAGGCCGAGTGCCAGACCCTGTCGCAGATCATTGAATCACTGGTCGAGCTGCGACCTAATCTGGCCAAAGACCGGACGGTTATTATAGACGCAGGGATTGCCACTGCAGAGAACGTCATGTTTTTGAAAGAAAGTGGCTTTCATTACATCGTTGTGCAGCGTGGCAAGGGTGATTTTACCGCCGATGAAACAGCGGCAATGCAGACTATCCGGCAGACAGGGCAATGCGAACTGGAGATCAAGCGCCATCAGGAGGGCAATGAAGCCCTGCTTTTGTGCCGCAGCGCCGGACGGGTGGAAAAGGATCGGGGGATTCGGAGCCGCCAGGAAAAGCTTTTTCTGGAACGGCTGAACTATTACCAGGAAGGTCTTGACAAGAAGGGCCACACCAAGCTTTATTCCAAGGTACTGGAAATGATTGGTCGTCTGCGTCAGAAGTATCCACGGGCATCGAAGCTCTATGAAGTCTATGTGCAGGCAGATGAAGTCACCGGGAAAAAGGCCAAGGCCAAAACGATCGTTTGGAAAAAGCGTGATTGTTACGACAGCGAACGCAAGTTCGAGGGCTGCTATGTCCTGAGAACCGACCGCACCGATTTGAACGATCAGCAGATATGGGAAACCTACGTCATGCTCACCCGGATCGAAAGCGCTTTTCGCTCGCTGAAATCCTCGCTGGGACTCAGGCCCAACTTCCACCAAAACGAAGGGCGTGCCGATACGCACATGTTCATATCGGTGCTGGCTTACCACATACTGCACACGATCGAATGCAGGCTGCGCCTGAGTGATGACCACCGCTCGTGGAAAACTATCCGCGACATCCTGTCAACCCGCCAGCGGCTGACTGTGGAGTACAACGTCAAAGAGCGGGAACATGTCCGGCATAGCCACATACGTCTGTGCAGCAACGCCGAGCCGGAACATCGGCAAATCTACAAACGTCTGAACCTCCAGGAGATTCCGCTGCCGCGAAAAACGCAACCGTAAAATGAGTAGTGACCATAGAAATCGGCAAATAGCTGATATATCATCTTATCTTAAAAAAAATGGCAAACTTGGGCTAAGGGTGGGGTTGTCATCGGAGCCACCGCACTGACTGGAAAACCGTATTCTGCCAAGATCGCGCCTGACCGTAATCTATTGCAAGAAATGAGGGATAAACATGGAAAAGAACTTGAAGATTGGTGGAAGGAAAAGTTCGCTCACACCTTCGACTGCCTTACTCAATCAGAGGCTCGATACCTTCTCAAAACCGAGAATGCTGACCGAGTACGAAATAAAATTGCTGAGGCAGAGCAAGAGGGAAATCGGCGAGGTAGCGAGGAAAAGATTTAAGGAGAAGTCGCTTTGAATCGGTCAAAAATAATTACGCCGCTCCGTGGACCGGGCACGAGAGCTACGGCAGCAGCACGGACGAAGCGAAAAGTGGATTCAGCAAAGGAAGACGAATACGCCCGTACTGGATGGCAGGCATTCCCTCGATTATCCGGTCCGCTCTCCAGGTAGATCCGCTCAATAGACCACGTTGAACAGGTACCCGACGATCATAATCCCGCAGGCGACCACCCCGGCAAAGATCAGGATCAGGGGGAGCTTGATCACCTTCTTCAGGATGATCATTTCCGGCAGGGAGAGGCCGATGACGGACATCATAAAGGCCAGCGACGTGCCGAGCGAGGCCCCCTTCTCCAGGAGGGCCTGGATGATCGGGATGATCCCGGCCGCATTGGAATAGAGCGGCACGCCGATCACGACGGCCAGGGGCACGGACCACCAGGCGGATTTCCCCATCAGGGAGGCCATGAAATTCTCCGGCACGTAGCCGTGGACGCCCGCCCCAACCGCAATGCCGATTGCGATATAGATCCAGACCTTCGAGACGATCTCGACCACCGCCGTGTAGCCGGCCTGAATCCGTTCGGAAAAAGGCATTTTTCGCTCTTCAATGGCCAGTTCCGCGGCCTTGAGCTCGTAGACCCAGGGCTCGACGAATCGTTCCACCTTGAGACGGCCGATCACCCAGCCCGCGGAGATGGCGATCAAAAGTCCCGTCGAGACGTACAGAAGCGCCGTCTGCCAACCGAAGAGGCCGAAGAGCAGCACCAGGGCCACCTCGTTGATCATCGGCGCGGCGATCAGAAAGGAAAAGGTGACGCCCAGGGGAATGCCGCTTTCCACGAAGCCGATGAAGAGCGGGATCGCCGAGCAGGAGCAAAAGGGCGTTACGATGCCGAGCGTGCTCGCCATGATGTTGCCCAGGAAGAGCGGCTTGCCCTCCAGCGTCTTCCGCGTCTTTTCGGGTGAAAAATAGGAACGGATGATCCCCACGACAAAGACGATGGCCGTCAGGAGCATCAGCACCTTGGGGACCTCGAAGATGAAAAACCGGAGCGCTTCGGTCAAATGGGCGGTCCGGTCCAACCCCAGCAGGGAATAGACAAGCCAGTTGACCCCGTCCTCGAGATAAAAATAGAGCAGTGCGAAGACCGGGCTGAACGCCAGCGGCAGCCAGATTCTTGTCTTCACCTTTTCCGGCCCCGCGCCCGCTCGGTTTCCGTCCAGTCAATCGCCAGCGTCTTCGGATCGATCACAACGCCATAGTCGGCGTTGGCGCTTCCTATGCTGACGTAGCCTTCGATTACGTCTTTCAGCACCATCTCGGGATCGCGGGCAAGCGGGCTGCCGTAACCGCCTCCTCCGGGAGCATCGATGGTCACAACATCGCCCGGCATCAAACGGGTCAATCCATAGGCATTGCCGGATTCTCCGTTGACGAGGAACTGTGCCCTGGCCCCGGGTTTGCCGTCAAAAAGACCTTCCGCCGCGTAGACAAAGCGGCCCGCCTGGATTCCCAGGTTGACCGGCGGCAGGGGGGCATACGCGTCGTCGGGCACCCGGAAAAGTTCCCTCTTGCCGAGACCGCCCTTCATCTTGCCTGGGCCGCCGGAATCGGCGAGCAACTCTCTTTTCTCGACAATCAGCGGCGTATCGCTTTCGAATATCTCGACGGGAGTATTGGCGCCGTTGGCGGGGAAAATGTAGACGTAATTGCCGTCGTTGGCGGCGCCTGCTCCCATGCCTCCTCCCCGGATGATCACGGAATGCCAGGGCCTTCCGTCCTGTCTTTTTCCGTAAAAGACGTTCATGGCAGCCGGCGTGCCGCCTGAGCCGGCGATAACGCTGCCGGGAAGGACGCCGGCCAGCCCCCGGTAAATGACTTCCGTTATGAAATGGCCGACCACGAGGCGGGCGGCCACGGCCGCCGGAAATCTGCAATTGACGACGCTGCCCTCCGGAGCGCTGAGACGAATTGGTCTGGCGCAGCCTTCGTTATTGGGTATATCGGGGGCAAACATGCTCTTGATGGCCATGAATACATAGGCATAGGTAAAATTGTAAACTACGTTGCCGCCCCAGTTTACCTGCCCCGACGAACCGGCAAGATCGACGTTGATATCACTTCCCTTGACCTCGATCTTCGCCTCGATGAGGATGTCCTCCATGGCCTTCATCTGCTCGACAATGCCCTTGGCCCGGTAGATGCCGTCGGGGATTTTTTCGATCTCCCGGCGCATGCTTTTTTCCGTGATGCTGATTATCTGGTCCGCGAGATCATCCAGACCGGAGAGGCCGCTTTCTTTGAGCATCTGGCAAATCTTGTCCGTGCAGACGTGATTTGCCGCAATCTGCGACCGGATATCCCCGATCACCTCATCAGGCGTCCTTACATTCCAGCGGATCATCTCCATGACCGATTCGTTCAGCTTTCCCTGGTCGTAGAGCTTTACAACCGGGATAAAAAGTCCCTCTTCAAAGACATCCTGGTTGTCCGAGGATACCCGTCCGCCAATGTCGGAATGATGAAAAACGCAGGCGGTAAAGGCGGTCAATGTCCCCTGATAGAAGATGGGACTCATTACGCAGACGTCGTTCAGATGACCCGCCAGCGCCCAGGGATCATTCGTGATGAAGGCGTCTCCGGGATGGTAAGAGTCTGCCGGAAACCGGTTGACAAGATTCTTTACCCCCAGGGCCATGGCGCCCGATTGACCGGGCGTGGCAAAACTGCCCTGGGCCAGCTCCCGGCCCTTGCGGTCGGTGAACATGCAGGTGTAATCATGGGCATCCCGCAGCAGGCTGGAAAATGCCGTCCGGGCGACGCTGCCGTCGGCCTCATCCACTATTGAAATCAGTCTGCGCCACAATATTTCCAGCGTAATGGGATCGAAAGTCTGCCCCATTTTCATACCTCCTTAAGATCGATCCACAGAAATCCAAACTCATCCGTTGCCACGTGGGCATCCTCGCCCACAATCAGCGTCGATTCCTTCTCTTCGATAATGGCCGGACCCTGAAATTTAGCGCCCGGAAAGAGCCGGTAACGATCGTAAACCGTATAGGAAACAAAATCATTTGCCAGCGGCGAATATGCCGGACGTTTTCCCTTGATTGCAGCGTTCAACGACTGCCCCTTCTTCATTGCGAGCCGGGGAAGCTGCAGGAGCCGTTCCGGGAGACTCGCCCGCACCTTGAAATTGATGAACTCCACCTCTGATTCCGGGTAGGTGCGGCCGTAGAGCTTCTCATATGTGTCGTCGAAGAGTCTCCGGACATCCAGCCGCTGGAATCCGGTAAATTCTCCGGCAGGCAAAACGACGTTGATTTCCGCTCCCTGTCCGACAAAGCGCATGTCGAGAGAGCGCTGATAGGAGACAGTATCGTCCGCAGCTTCCTTCCTGAGGATTTTTTCCGCCTCCTTCTCGAGTCCCTGAAAGATTCCTTCTATCTCGGGGAAGGCGACGTCGGAAAGGGAAACCTTGTGACTGCGGAGCAAATCAAAGGCCCGGGGGGCCGTGAAAAAGCCCATTGCCGAACCGACCCCGGCATTCGGCGGAATCAGCATCCGGGGGGCGCCCAGTTTCTTCGCCAGGCCATAGGCGTGCACAGGCCCCGCCCCGCCAAAGGCTGATATTGTTACAATTGCCGGATTGCCGCCTTTTTCCGCAATATGGGTCTTGGCCGCCCCGGTCATGGTTTCGTTGATTAGATCATGGATCCCCCAGACAGCCTTGATAAAGGAAACTCCAAGAGGGCGGGCGATCTTTTCTTCCACGCCGCGCCGGGCGGCTTCCTTATCCAGTTTCATCCCGCCGCCCAGGAAATATTTCTCGTCCAGATAGCCCAAAAGCAGATCGGCATCGGTCACGCAGGGATCAGTGCCGCCCCTTCCGTAGCAGATCGGGCCGGGCGCGGCACCGGAGCTTTCCGGCCCCACCTGCAACGTGCCCATCTTGCTTACCTTTGCAATGCTGCCGCCTCCCGCTCCGATCTCCATCAGATCGACTACGGGCACCTGGATGGTCAAGCCGCTGCCTTTCATGAATCTCTGGACGCGTCCAACCTCGAAGGTTGGCACGACGCCGGCAACCCCTTTCTGGATGAGGCAGGACTTGGCTGTTGTGCCTCCCATGTCGAAACAGAACATCTCCGAGACATTGAAGTGTTTGCCATAGTATTGACCCGCAATGACGGCCGCAGTCGGTCCCGACTCGATGATGCGGACGGGAAACTCCGCTGCCGTATCGACGGAGGTCACCCCGCCGCTCGAAAGCATGATGAAAAGCTTGCCCTGAAAGCCGATCGATTGCAGGCGGCCTGACAGTTTGGATAGATAGCGGCCGGTAAGGGGTTTGACGTAGGCATTGGTAACGGTGGTAGAGGTTCGCTCGTATTCCTTGATCTGTGGCAGAACCCGGTAGGAAATCGAGACCGACATTCCGGGGGCTTCAGCGGCGATGATTTCTTCGAGCATCAGTTCATGGGCAGGATTTTCAAAGGAATTGATGAGACAGACGGCAATGGATTCCACCCCCATTTTGACGAGGGTGCGGACTGTCTGTCTCGCTTCTTCCTGATCCAGCGCTGTCAGGATGCTGCCGTCGCTGCGGATCCGTTCGTTGACCTCAAGCCGGTATCTGCGGGGAATCAGCGGCAGGGGAAATTCGGCAAACACGTCATAGGGGGCGTAGCGCATTTCCCTGCCGATCTCCAGGATGTCGCGGAATCCCCGGGTTGTGATTAAGCCGGTTCGGGCGCCTTTTCTTTCGATGATGGAGTTGATGACGAGGGTTGTGCCATGAATCAGCTCATCCAGCCGGGCGACAAAGTCCGGCGCGGTTTTTTCCAGTTCCCTTATTCCCTCTTCAACGGCATCCGAGGGATCGCCGGGGGTGGTCAGGCACTTGCCGGTTCTGATTTCTCCGGTTTGATCGTTCAGCAGGACAAAGTCGGTAAACGTACCGCCTATGTCGCAGCCCAGCCGGTAATGCTTCTCTTTCATTTATTCCTCCCCCGTCATAAAAACTGCTTTTCAGAATAAACCAGGTTCCTTGAACTCTCCAAACACTTCCCTGAACACATTGGTCATTTCACCGACCGTCGCGTAGGCTTTGCAGCATTCGACCAGATAGGGCATGACGTTCTTGCCTGCCCTGGTTGCCTGCTCAAAATCCTGAAGGGTGCGGGTAGTCTCCCGCTGGTTTCTTTCCCGGCGGACCCGCTTTAATTCCTCAATCTGCCGTTCCGCTGTTTCCCCCGTATATTCGTGAAGTTCGACGTCCTTAGATTCTCCCTCGGTATGGATATTGACGCCCACCTTGAGAAGTTCCCCGGACTGGATTCCCTTTTCGAAGGCGTAGGCCTGCCGGGAGACGAGCTTCTGGATGTACCCGGTGGCCACTGCCGGGATGATCCCGCCCACCTTCCTGATCTCTTCCATCTCCTCTTCGATCTTCTCCTCCATCTCTTTCGTCAGCGTCTCTATAAAGTAGCTCCCCGCCAGCGGGTCAACCGTATCCCGCAAACCTACCTCGTCCATTAGAAGCTGCAAGGTTCTGAGGGAGATAACGGCGGAGTGGGGGGTCGGGATCGTATAGGCCTCGTCGTAGCTGCAAAGGGCAATGGTCTGAGCCCCGGCCAGGGCTGCGGAGAGGGCGTAGTAGGCGCCGCGCATGATGTTGTTTTCCGGTTGCGCCTTAGTGAGGCCATAACCTCCGCCGCCGAAAAGTCCCCGCATGAACATGTTCGATTCCTTCTTCACCCCGTATTTCTCTTTCAGGTTTTTCGCCCATAGTTTCCGGGCGGCCCGAAACTTGGCCACCTGTTCCCAGATATTGCCGAATACGTTGAAATTGAAGGAAAATCTGCCCACGAATTCGTCGATATCATAGCCGCGCGGCAAGACATTGTCGATGTAGGCATTGGCGATCAGGATGGCATAGGCGATCTCCTGGGCGGGAGTGGCCCCGGATTCCCGGATGTGGTACCCGCAGATGGAAACCGGATTGGTTCGCGGCATGGTTGTCATTGAATATTCGATGGTATCGCCGATCAGCTTTACCGCCGGTTCCACCGGGAAGATCCATGCCCCCCGCCCGATCATTTCCTTTAAAATATCGTTCTGAGGCGTCGCGGAAATTACCCGGGCATCATAGCCGTATTTTTCGGCCACGGCCTGGTACATGGCCAGCATGATCGAGGCGACGGCATTGATGGTAAGACCGGAGCCGATTTTGGCCAAATCGATGTCCCGGAAGGCTGCCTCAAAATCCCGGAGGGAATCGACAGCCATCCCGACGCGTCCCACTTCTCCCTCCGCCTTGGGGTCGTCGGAATCGTATCCCATCTGGGTGGGAAGGTCGAAGGCCACGTTGAGGCCGGTCTGGCCGTGGGCGATCATCAGTTTGAAACGTTCATTCGTTTCATGGGATGTCCCGAAACCGGTGTATTGCCGGGTCGTCCAGGCCCGGCTGCGATAGCCTTCGCGATGAATGGCCCTTGTAAAGGGGTAAGCGCCGGGGTCAGCCAGGTCCTTTTCGTACGAAAACCCGATGCGTTCTAGATCTTCGGGACCATAGAACGACTTGACATGGATGCCCGATTGCAGGGTCACATCAGTGATCTGGCCTTTGGCATCCTTGGTATATTTTGCTACGCCCATTTTGCCTCCTAATCGCGTCTCACATTTTCTTTTATCACCCGGACAATCTCCGCAAACGGCGTTCCCCCCGGGAATACGCCCCGCACCCCCAGTTCCATGAGCCTCGGAATGTCGCGGCCGGGGATCACTCCCCCCACGACGATTGTCTTGTCGCCGATCCCGGCCTCGCCGGCCTTCCGCACGAGTTTCTCTGTAATGGGGATGTGGGCGCCGCTCATAATGGAAAGCCCGATTACATCCACATCTTCCTGAAGGGCAACCGCAACGATCTGCTCCACCGTCTGATGAAGGCCCGTATAGATGACCTCCATTCCCGCCTCCATCAGCGCGTGGGCCACGACTTTTGCCCCGCGGTCATGCCCATCGAGACCCGGTTTTGCCATTAATATCCTGATAGTCTTTGCCATCAATGTCGCCTCCTTAACCATATCTGTATTGAACGCCGCATCCGTCTGCAGGGTAGTCCCAGTCAATCGAATTATGGATGCAAGCAATCTTGCAGCTTCCGCATTCCAGGCAGCCTGCGTATTCGACCGCCATTTCGCCCGTTTCCTCCAAAGAATAAAGGTGTCCGGGGCAGACGGCGATGCACATTCGCTCCGGGCAGACTGCACAGATTTTCTGGTCGAGCTGTATGTGGCTCTTGCGATCGTTTTTCATCGCATTGAGGGCTATCTTTTCTTCCACTTTCATGGCTAAATCTTCCTCATGCTTAACAAATCCCGGCATCCTTCCCAGTTGAGGATGTACTTCCTGGCGACCGCTTTGGCGGTTGCGTACAAGGGCGCTTTTTTACCCGGACCGATCGTGAAAAGCGCCGCGAGAAGTTCGGAAAAGAATTGGGGATAGACGGTGGAGAGCCTTTTATTTTCGAGTACGCTTCTCGTATGCCGAAAGGTCTCCATGTCGGGAAGGACAAAGCTCGCCCGGAGTTTCTGTTCATAGCGGGCCAGGAAAGCGGCTGACAGATCGCCCTTGGCGAGAGCTTCATCCGCAACATTGGCCGCGATCGCCCCTGACGCAACGGCAAACTCCATACCCCGCACGGTCAGTCCGAGATTGAGCGAGAAACCGGCCGCATCGCCGGCGACGAGCATGCCGTCGGTGTAAAGTTTGGGAATGCCTCCCACTCCCGCTTCAGAAATGAGATGGGCCGCATATTCTTTTAACTCGCCCCCCCTGATCCATCTCTGCACCTCCGGACGGGTCGAAAATTCCTCCATGAGCTGGGAGGCGGCAACAGGGCTCTTCTGTTTGCTGAGGTCGTCGATGCCAACGACTATCCCCAGAGAGAGCGTATCACGATTCGTGTAGAGAAAACCGCCTCCGAACATGCCCCTGGTAAGGGCCCCGACAAAGAGATTCGCTGCCCCTTCCCCGGGAAGCAGACCGAAGCGATCTTCAATGGTCGAAGCGTTGAGCTGGTAAATCTCCTTGAGGGCCACGGCATAGTTGCGCGGCGCCAGGGCTTTTCTCAATCCGGCTTTTTCCGACAGGAAAGAGAGGGCGCCGTCGGCGGCAATGACGATTTGGGCGCCGATTTCTTCGTCTCCCGACTTGATGCCTGCCACGCGCCCGTCTTCCCATAACAGCGCATCGACCTTCTTTTTCGGAATGATAAAGGCGCCTTTGTCTCCTGCCTTTTCCGCCAGCCAGCCATCGAAAGTCGCCCTCAGCACGGTGTGGCTCATGTACGGCTCGCGGCGCCAACAATCATTGGCATATTCCATCTGGACGGAGCCATCGTCAGACAGAACTGTAATCGTCTCTTTGACAACATGCCTTTCGAAGGGCGCTTCCTCGATGATTTCTGGCAGATATTCCCTAATGGGGTTCACGTAGATACGGCCGCCGGTCACGTTTTTACTGCCCGGGGCGTCTCCCCGTTCCAGCAGGATAACCTGCCTGCCGGCGGCGGCAAGATGGTAGGCCGCCGTCAACCCGGCCAGTCCGCCGCCTACGATGATCGCATCTACCTTGTCCATAAGATTATCCACAGAGTTTACCTGTCAATGGGGATCAGTCTGTTTCCCCAGTCTTTTTTTCAGTTCCTCAGTCATCGCCGGCAATACCTCAAATAGATCTCCCACGATGCCGTAATTGGCGTATTTAAAAATAATCGCATTCGGATCATTATTGACGGCGAGGATGACCCTGGAGGTGTCCATTCCCATGATGTGATGAATTGCTCCGGAAATGCCGGCGCCCAGATAAAACTTCGGGGAGACGGTTTTCCCGCTTTTGCCGATCTGATCTGCCTGATCCCGCCATTTGGCATCTACGACGGATCTTGTTGCCCCCACCGTGGCGCCGAGAGTCTGCGCCAGTTCTTCGAGGAGGCGGAAATTCTCGGCGGCCTTCAAACCCCGTCCGCCGGCTACAATCAGTTCCGCCTCCGTCAAATCGACTTTCCCCCGGGCGGTTTCTTCGGTTTTTATGACGGAAGTCTTTACCAGCTCAGGCGGGATGCCGACACTGATTTCTACAAACTCGCCCTTTTGTGCGCGAGGCGCGCCCATCCCGAAGCTGTTGGGCCGTACCGTAACTATGGCCGGACAGGTGGAAAAAGTCAGTTCGGCAAGCACTCTGCCGCCGTACATGGGCCGTATGAAAGTCAGGGGTGTTTTATCCCAGGTGGCCATCGTCACATCCGAGGCGATGCCTGTCTGGAGAAGCACTGCGACCCGGGGAAGAAAATCTCGTCCCCTTTGCGTAGCCCCGCCCAGGATGAGCTTCGCCCCCGTTTCCCGCGCGCAGCCTGCCATCGCCATTGCATAGCCCTCTGCCGTATAGTCTTCCAGAGCCGGATCCGTTACGTGGATCAATTTTTCCGTGTAATGGAGAACCTTTTCCCGCACCGCTTCGGGCAGTTTTCCCAGAAACGCCGCTTCCACGCTGAACTGTCCGGTTTCGGCCAGTTTCAAGCCCTCCGACAGCAACTCCAGGGAAACCTTCCGCGGGTCTTCACCGTTCGCCTCCACAAAGACAAGAATCTTGTCCATTATTTTCCCCCTGTCCCTTTGCTAAAAAAGCTTCTCCACTTCCATGAGTATCCTTACCGCTTCAATTGCGGCCTCGCGCGGCTCGCCGGGAATGATCTGTACGGCGGGTTTTTTCTTCGGCAGCGAGTATTGCAGCGTCTTCACCTTCGATCCCGGCCGACCGGTCTGATCAGGCGCAAGCCCCAGGTCGGCAGCGGTCAGCCTCGCGATCGGAGCCTTCATCGCCTTCATTACGCCTGTTATCAGTGGGACTCTTGGTTCATTCAGCCCCTTTTCGGCTGTGAATAATGCGGGCAGGGGCGTCTCGATGGTTTCTCTTCCCCCTTCGACGGCAATCTCCGCGACTGCCCGTCCATCGGCAACGGCAAGCTTCACGATGCCGCCTATATGCGGCAGTCCCAGAAACTGTGCTACCATCTGCCCGACTTCTCCCCGGTCGTCATCGATGGCTTGTTTGCCGCAGAGGACGATGTCAAAATGCTCCCGGGCGATTGCCCGGCTCAAAACGAAAGCGTTTGCATAGCCGTCGCCGTCTGAAAAGGCCTCGTCGTCAAGCAGCAGGGCTTCGTCAGCTCCCATGGCAATGCCGGTTCTCAAAACCTCAATCGCCTTGCCGTTTCCGAGGGCAATAACCTTGACCTTTCCGCCGGTATGCAGCGCTTTGATCCGCAGGGCTTCTTCGATCGCAAATTCATCGAAGATGTTCATCGCAAACTTCGGCTCTATGGTGAGGCTTGCCCCGTCTCCGCCGACCGACACCAAAGCTTCCGGATCCGGAATCTGTTTTACCAGCACAACAATATACATACCGTTTTCCCCTGATTGATAAAAATAATTTTAATCCTGACAGGCCCGCTCGGAACTCCGTCCGCGGTGCAGTAACATTTTCACCGGCAAGTGGCAACAATTGGTTGTGCCCCGTTGGCGAGCGCAAAAACCATTTGCCAATAAACCATCTGTTGATTCTTTCGCGGAATTATGACTTTCCGACGATCATCCTTCCGAGGAAATCCTTTATAATTTCGTGAGTTCCCCCGCCGTAGAGAAGGAAACGGGCATCCCGGAAGTAGCGCTGCGGGTTGTATTCGCGGGCGAAGGCATTGGCGCCCCAGATCCTCGTTGTCTCATCCACTACCTTCAGGCAAGTCTCGGTGGCGAACATCTTTGCCATGGCCGCTTCCCTGCGGGAGGGAAGCTTCTCCTTTATCTTCCAGGCCGCATGGTAGACCATAAGCCGGCTTGCTTCCATTTCCGTTGCCATATCGGCAAATTTGGCCCTGATGAGCTGGTAGCTGCCGATAGTTTTACCAAACGCAATCCGTTTTCTCGCATAGGCGAGTCCTTCGTCATAGGCCGCCTGGGCGATTCCGAGCGCCATCGCCCCGGTCATGACCCGAACCTCGTCGAGGATTTCCGAAAGATATTCGACTCCTTTATTCACTTCTGCCCCCAGCAGATTTTCGGCGGGAACTCTGACGTTATCGAAAACGAGTTCCCCCGTTACCGTTCCCCGGCAGCCTAATTTATCGAGCACCTGGCCGGGCGCGAAGCCGGGGGTTCCCTTTTCCACCAGGAAAAAGTTAAGGCTTTTTGCACCTTTGGCCATGTCCGTTGTAGCCAGCACGGTTGCCATATCGGCAATTGGTCCGTTGGTGATCCACATCTTCGTGCCGTTCAGAACCCATTCGTCCCCCTGTTTTTCCGCTCTTGTCCTGGTGGCTGCAAGATCCGATCCTGACTGGTCTTCGGTAAAACACATTGTGGCGATCTTTTCGCCCCGCAGGGCCGGATAGAGACAACGCTGCCTGATCTCTTCCGTCCCAAAGCGATAAATGAAATAGGTGCCCATCAGGGCGTTCATGACGACGCTTTGAGCAAAACCCACGGATCCCCGGGCAAGCTGTTCATAGAAAATCATCGCCGTTACCGGATCGGCATTCATGCCGCCTATCTCTTCTGGATAACGCAGTCCCAGATAGCCGAGTCTGGTGAACTCCTGCCATAACTCCCGCGGGAACTCGTCCTTTTCATCAATCTCCCGGGCCTTGGGGACGATGAGGCGCTCGACCGTATCGGTGATAATCTTTTTGAAAAATTCCTGTTCCTCGGTTAGGGCGAAATCCATATATCCTCCTTCATTTAAGCGCCAGATGCGGCATGGTTAAATCACTTCTTTTTCCTTCAGCTCCTGCAGCTTTGCAGGAGAAAATCCAAGTGAACCGTAGATGTGGGCGTTATGTTCGCCAAACCGGGGAGGAAAGGTCATCCGCCGGCCGGACTCCCTGAGAAAGGGAGTTGTAAAGGGCGGGGGCGCCATGTATATCTGCGTGCCGGTGAGCGGGTCTGTCGCCGTAAGGAGCGCCTCTTTTACATAGACATCTTCAATGACCTCCTCAATCGTGTTGACCCGGGAGATTGGAATAGTGGCCTTTTGACAGAGCTCGATCATCTCGTCCGTCGTTTTTGTCTTTGTGCAGTCATTGATCAGCGCGTTCAGGGCCTTCACGTCCCCGATGCGTCCCCTGTTTTTCTCATAGGCCGGTCTGGCCAGCTTCTCGAAGCCGGGAAGCTGAATGAACGATACCCACTGGCGGTCGTTGCCGAGGGCGATGTAGACGTATCCATCCCTTGTCTCATAAACGGAGACCGGGGCAAAAAACTCGTGGGTATTTCCTCTGCGCGTAATCTTGTTGCCGAAAGATTTCGTCAAAGTAATCGGGACGGTAAGCCAGGAGGTCGTGGACATAAGCATGGAGACATCGATCCTCTCCCCCTTGCCGGTACGGGAGCGCTTGAAGAGGGCCTTCATGGTGAGGCCATAGGCATGCTCGCTTGTCCCCATATCGGGGAGCGGTATTCCCATGACTTGCGGGGCCTCGCCGGCCTTGCCGGTTAGTTCCATGAGACCGCCCCGGGCCTGCAGGATCGGATCGTAGGCGGCTTCGTTGCTTTCGGGTCCGAATCCGGTGAGCCCTATCCAGATCAGGTCAGGTTTGATTGCCTGCAGGGTCTTGTAGTCTATTCCCAGTTTTTCATAATTTTTGGGGAGCTGATTGGTCGCGAAGATATCGACATTCAGCTTCACGAGCATCTCTTTCAGCAGTTCCTGTCCTTCCGGCAGGGCGAGGTTCAGCGTCACTGCCTCCTTTCCCGCGTTGATCGCCATGAAATAGGAATTCATCCGCTCTTCCCCGAGCCTGTTCTCCCCGACCATCCGGTTGGGGTCTCCATACACCGGGTGTTCCAGCCTGATCACCCGTATTCCGTCCATCGCCAGCCGGTAGCTCAAATAGGGCAGCACCGTTGCCTGCTCCAAAGACAGCATCGTCATTCCCTTAAAAATTTCCACAGTATCCTCCGCCAGAATTTCAAGTTTTTGGAAAAGTGAATTGCAATATTTTTTGTTGACATATTTAAAGCAGCCGTATACATGCAGTCCATCCAATCGTCAAGTGCCGAAAATATTTTTATCCATATATGTTTCAACGTCGGGAAGCGTCAGGAAAATTGGGACGACCTTACCGGGTCGCAATAAACAGCAAGGAGGATTACTATGAAGACCAGGAAAAGTTTGCCGATTCTTTTAGCCTTTATCGTTGTTTTGGGAGCGCAGATCGTTCTTCCGGGAAACTTGCGCAGTGAAATAAAGCTTACCTATGCCAATTTCCCGCCTGCTTCCACTTTTCCCAGCGTACAGATGGAAAGATGGGCCAAGGAGGTGGAGCTGAGGACCAAAGGCGCCGTGAAAGTTCAGACCTTTCCGGGCGGAACGCTCCTGGCCGCAAAAAACATCTTTGACGGCGTCATCACAGGCACGGCCGACATCGGCAACTTTGCCATGAGCTATCAGCCGGGCCGCTTTCTGGTATCCGAAGCCGTTGACCTGCCGATCGGGTTCACCAGCGCCCGGGCCGCCAGCCTTGCCCTTTACGACCTGATCGAAAAATATCCCAAGGAATTCGAAAAAGTAAAGCTTCTTACCCTCTTTACCTGTCCGCCGGCCGATTTTATGACATCCAAACCTGTAAAATCGTTAAAAGATTTGAAAGGGATGGAGCTGCGGGTATCGGGTACAGGCGCCGAAGCAGTCAAGATACTGGGCGGCATTCCCATCGCGATGCCGCAGTCGGAAACCCCGGAGGCCTTGCAGAAAGGCGTCGTCAAAGGGGTGGTATCTTCGATGGAGATTCTCAAAGATTTCAACTTTGCCGCCTACACCCCGTATGCAACGGACACGAATCTCTTCGTCGTAACCTTCGCGGTGGTGATGAACAAGGAGAAGTGGAATTCGCTGCCCGCCGATGTGAAGAAGGTTTTTGACGATCTTAGGCGTGAACAGGCGGAATGGACGGCTACTTATGTTGATAATCACGTCAAGGAAGCGCTCAAATGGTCGAAGGAGAAATACAACCACCAGATTATCAATCTCCCGGCCTCTGAAAAGACCCAGATCCCGGTACTGGTAAAGCCAATGATCGACAGCTACATAAAGAGAGTGACGGCAGCCGGACTTAACGGAGCTCAGGTCATTCAGGATCTCTACAAACTCAGGGAAAAGTACGAAAAACAGTTTTCCGGCAAGTAGCGTGAAGTGATGTCGATGATTGCCCGCTGGTTTTGTTATCATTGACAAAGAGGCGTCCCTGCGTCTGGAGGAGGGGAAGATGAAATATCTTGAGGCAGTCAACAACTTTCTCAACAAGATTTCCATGATCATGGGCGGCATCGCCGTGCTGGCCCTCATGCTGCTTGCTACCGGAAACGTTGTTCTGAGAATGTTTCATTTGCCCTTCCGGGGGACATACGAGATTGTTGCCTTTCTTGGCGCCGTCGTTATCGCCTTTGCCCTGGGCTATACCCAAAAAAACAGGGACCATGTCGTGGTCGACATCCTGAGCGAGAAATTTCCGAAGAAGGTGCAGACATTTATTGAAGCACTGGCGGATGTTGTCATCATGCTTTTTTTCGGGATAGTTTCCTGGCAGGTCTATGTCTGGGGCATGAAGATATATGAATCCCATGAGGTATCGGAAACCTTGAAGATTGTTTTTCACCCCTTTATTTTTGCCGTATCGGTGGGGTTTGCCCTGCTGTGCTTTAGCGCCTTGGTTGATTTTCTCAAAAAACTGGTCCCCGGGGAGGAATAGGGATGGAAGGACCGATTGTCGGCGTATACGGCATTGCGATAATGTTTGCCGTGCTTTTTCTATTCAAGATACCGGCAGGTTTCACAATGGCGCTGGTCGGTTTTCTGGGGTTTGCCTATGTGACTTCATTCAAGGCGGCGTTCGGGATGGTTGGGGCCGACATGTGGGGTATCTTCTCCAACTATGGTCTTACGGTTATTCCCATGTTCATCCTTGTCGGCGAGTTTGTTCACTATGGGGGTTACAACAACGGCCTCTATCATGCCACCTATCGCTGGTTCGGCCACTACAGGGGCGGGCTGGCGATTACGACGATCATGGCCTGCGCTGCGTTTTCGGCGATCAGCGGCAGCAACACCGCGACGGCTGCGACCATGAGCAAAGTGGCTATCCCGGAGATGAAAAAATATAAATACCATCCACAACTTAACGCCGGGTCCGTCGCCGCCGGCGCCACCCTTGGCGTTCTTATTCCCCCCAGCATTGTTCTTGTCGTCTACGGGCTTTATACGGGGCAATCGATCGGGAAGCTTTTTTTTGGCAACATCATTCCGAGCGCTATTTTGACAATCTCCATTGCAGCCACGGTTTTCTTTATCTGCTGGCGGCATCCCGACTGGGGGCCCAAAGGCCCCAGGAGTTCCTGGAAAGAACGTTTTCAGGCCCTGCCCGACATCATCGACATCCTGGTACTCTTTGCCATCATTATGTATGCCCTTTTCACCGGCGTCGTTACGGCGACGGAGGCCGCGGCTGCCAGTTGCACGCTCGGGCTTGCCATTTGCGTCATCAGAAGGAAGCTCTCCTGGCAGGGGTTTGTCAAATCAATCGTCGATACCCTCCGCATTTCCTGCCTTGTCTTCATGATCGTTGCAGGCGCCGTGGTCTTCAGTCGCTTTTTGACGGTCACCAGGCTTCCCTACGAGGTTGCCGGCTGGATAAGCGAACTGGATTTGCCGAACTGGCTGCTTCTGTGCGTGATTCTTTTATGCTACGTTATCGGCGGTTGCGTGATGGATGCGCTGGCGTTTCTGCTGGTGTCGCTGCCCATCTTCTACCCTCTGGTGGTGCAGCTCGGTTACGATCCGATCTGGTTCGGCCAGGTCATTACCATCGTCACAACAATGGGTTCGATCATGCCCCCGATCGGCATCTGCTGTTATATTGTTGCCGGCATGGCCCCCGGAATTTCCCTGGCCACCGTGTTTCGGGGGGCCTTCTGGTACATTCCCGCTTATCTGATATCAATCCTGCTGCTGATGTTATTTCCCTACTGGACGGTGCTCGTTCTGTCGAATATCGTGAAGTGAAGTGACCTCTGTGTACGGGCTCATACAGGGTAAAAAAAGAGGGGCCACTCGATACGCAGTAATCCGGTTCATCCGGTTGATGCGTACTTTCGTGAAAAAAGAAGAGAGCAAATCTCGATAGCAAGCAATTTCATTGTCACCTGATCGACGAAATCGAATAATCAGGTGCTTGTCATCTCTTTCAGCTCCGGCCTCGGATTGCCGTTTATGGCACACCCCTCCACCATTCGTTGAAATCCCGTTCCCCAGCCTTCAATGAAGCCGCTGTCATGGAATATGTTCGCTAGTCCCCTGTTGCGCGGGATGGAGCGGTTTTCCACGAGCAGGCTCTTGATGTTCAGCTCCTTGGGAAGGAGTCCCGGGCTCCAGATCTCCAGGCGATCGCCGAAGATGCGGATCTGGATGTTGCCGGGATCCGTATAATCCCGGTGGACGATGGCATTAACGACGGCCTCGCGCAACGCCTCCAGCGGATAAGGTTGTTGCCGAAGTCAAAACCCGCCGGCATACCCGGCCTCCTCGGAGGCACGGCCTTCTCAATATCGATGGTTCTCCCTGCCCAAGGGAGGCTTTTCGATATTTCCTTCTCGTAGTTGAGGCGGCACCAATGATCGAAGGTGCTGACCGTCTCATCGGGGAGTCCCATGAATTGAATCCCCGATTTAATGTACTGCTTGATGACGTTTGTGAAGACGAAGACCCTGTACTTTGTATGTCTTGGCCAGGTAGTACGCCCGATGGATCGATCTCCAGAACTCGGCAGACCGGTTTTTCCCCCGCTTCCCACGAAGCCTCCGCAACGCTGGAATTGGTGGTGTCCAGATCGATGCCAAAGGCGCGCGTCGTCTGGGTGCGCTCCTTGACATCCATTACCGATATGAACAACTGAATTTCTTTCATATCCAACCCCGTTATTGCTATGTATTCATCGAATAGGTCATCGTCTGATTGGACATACGGCGATTTAAGATGTCCAATAACGATCTGAGAGTGTCCGATAGGAAAGTAACGCCTCGTTTTTCAAAGAATAAATTCCCTCGCCTTTATCGAGCAGCTTCATATCGAGCAGCCGTTTCGTGGGACTGCTCGATATTTACCTGAGGATGCTTGATATTTCAAATTGCTGAAATATAACGCCTTCCTCGTTTACTGCCCTCCGATTTCAACCACCCCTCTGTAATGAACCGTTTGGCAATACGATGGGCACTAAATCGTGACACCCCTAACACCTTGCGGATGTCTTCATTTTTTATAAAACCGTTTTCCTTCAGCACTGCCTCCAGCGCGACATACTCCGGCGGTTTCTCTGCCGTTGCTCCGGAAGCGACAGGAAGAAGTTCATAAATCCGGCCGCCTTTCCGGGGCAATTTCACCAATCCTTTACTGATCAGATCCTTGATATCCCGCGAGGCCTGGTAGATGTCCACACCCACCAGTTTCTGATATTCTCTGCTGGTAAACGCATTTTGATGCTTCTTTGCGTAGACCAGGATGCGCTTCTGGTTGCCGTTTAGTCCCTGAGGTTCGAATTGCGCCAACCAGCGGCGCGTTTCCTGCGAATAAGCCACGGTGTTTCGCAACGTGACGGTAAAGATGGCCTCCGCCTCCATCCTGATTCCCGGCGGGTAGAGGCCGTCGCGTTCCATCGCCTCGAAGATGCGGGGAATGCCTTCACCCTCGAGTCTCAATAACAACCGATCTTTCATTTTTTTCAGGATGTATCGCGCCTGCGTCTCGGTAACATTCAGTAATGCCTGACACTCTGCCCGCTTGATCGAACCGTGTTCCCGTACATAGACCAGTATTTTTTCTTCATCCGTTTCCAGTACCGCCTGCAACAACTGCGCCTCGACGGGAACGTTTAACGTGTAATAGGCCCAGCGGCGCGTGCCGTGCAGATCAACCAGGCCGTAGTCTGTCAGGTTGCGTAGTTCCCGCGTGGCCGTAACCGAATCCACATGGTTGAGTCGCTGATAATCGTTGTTGGTCATCCCCTCGTTATGGCGCAAATAGACAAGAGCCATCCTTTTATGCCATAATCTCCAGATAGATGATAAACCTGCTTCATTGCTTCAGTGCAAAAGCTCTCAAGTCATTTTTGATATAGTATTTTGCGCCAAGTTTCGTAAAAAGTTCTTCCGCATCGTAAAGGAATTTACCCCAGTTCACTGTTATTTCGTGTTCTTTCATGTGGTTTAGCTTGCCTACCTTCCAGAAATTCACATACGGATGCGCCATGCGGATTACCGTAAGCGCTTGAGCGGGATCGATCACCGGCTCAAGGCTGACCCAGGTAAAAATGCCCTCTTTGTGAGCATTTTTCAAAACGGTCAGCCGGTCATCCACGGTTGAGGCGCACGGCTCCCAATCCTTGCGGATGGAATCATCGGCAAAACAAAGCGTAACGCCCAGTTGCGTGTGAGCATCCTTCATCAGTCCCATGTCTTCCAGGATGATATCCGCACATCCTTTGGTCAATATCTGGCTGTTCAGCCGGTGTTTTGCAACAATTCCCAGCGCCTGCCGCGTCAGTCGTTCCGTGCGCTCAAGCGGCTGATATGGGTCACTCAGGAAGCAAAAGAGAATGCGCCGCGAATCGCCACGCAGTTTCATGGCGTCTTTTTCGAGGTTTTGCAGCACATCACGGCGCGGCGCCGCTGTCGCATGCCACTTCTCCCCCGTCGTTCGCATACACGACGGCGCGTAGCAGTACCGGCAGCCGTGCGTGCAGCCGCGATAAAGATTGCAGGCCAGCTCGGAGTATTCCCGCGCCCGTCCTTTCGGTTCATAGACGACATTCATGTGTAAACTCCCCCAAAATGTTTGATTGCTTCCGTAGTCGCCTTCTTCCATGCATCGTATGAAACATGAAATGTTTGTTCCGGTAGTAGTTTATTGTTAGTCGAATTGAGGTAATTGCAAAACTCCCCATTCTTGTCATTCCCGCAACGATTCTGAGC